>NZ_JBCNZM010000013.1:23867-55513 GCF_040227615.1 Bacteroides sp. RTP31139st1_H2_RTP31139_211217
GTGCTACTGCAAAAAGTTTGCAGCTCTTTGCAGTAGCAATGCTTTGATTGAGAGCAAGTTATAAAACAGACCTTTTGCCATTGATTGGGTCGGCTGTTTCCTTTGGCCGGGTATCAATAGTCGGGGTTCTGTACCAGTACTCCGTTCGATTTGTCTATCTCTGTCTGGGGCAGAGGCAGTAGTGCATTCTTGTCCTGGTAATTCTTTCCGGCAGCTTGCAGCACTTCTTTGGCAATGCCCCAGCGCACGAGGTCGTAGAAGCGGTCGGGTTCCAGTGCCAGCTCTACGCGGCGTTCGTGGCGAATGGCGTCACGCAGCACAGACTGGCTGGCAGATTCTACCTTCGGAAGCACGTCTGCCAGTGTGCCGCGGGCATGGGCGCGTACTTGTTCCAGATACCCGGCGGCTTCGCCTGTCAGCCCTTTCTCGTTGGCGGCTTCGGCAGCCATCAGCAGCACGTCCGGATAGCGGATGAGGCGGATGTTTACCCAGAAACCCATACGGCTGTACTTGCGGCGCAGTGTCGGGTCCGTGTAGGCCTTCTTGTTGAAGTAGGTACCCATGGCGGTGGATACGGGTGACTCGCCATAAGGCTGGTTGGTATTCTCCGGTGTAATGGGCTCGTCCGTGCTGTGACGGAAGTAGAGCAATGTGGCGTTCCGGCGCGGGTCGCCCGGTTCAAAAGCTTCTCCCATCAGTTTGGTGGCCATGTGCCAGCCCCATCCCAGGTCCCACTCGCCGGCTCCGCGCACCCCTTGCACCTGGCAGAACTGGCTGCCGATGCTAGCATCCTCTTTCATGGCATCGGTGGCTTCGCATTGCAGTTCGAAGATGCTCTCACCGCAATTCTCCCCTTCTACGGTGAAGACTTTGTCGACCGGTGTATTCAGGTTGTAGATGCCCGACTTTATCACTTCGGTGGAGGCTGTGTACATATTGTCCCAATCGTTCCGCATCATATAGGTGCGTGCGTGCAGGGAGCGTGCGGCGCCCCAGGTCAGCCGTCCCGTATAGTCGCTGTCCCACCGCAGGGGCAGGCATTCTTCGGCTTCGGTCAGGTCTTTGTCAATCTGTTCGTATATCTTTTCCGCCGTGGTCTTGGGCACGTTGGCATCGGAGGCTTCCACTACCTTGATGGTGACCAGCGGCACTTCGCCAAAGGCGCGTACCAGGTTGAAGTAGCACCAGGCACGGAAGAAGAGCGCTTCGCCGCGGTTGCGGATGGCTTCGGTGTCGTCCTTGTGTCCGCTCTTCTCAATGTCGTCCAGGATTTCGTTGCACTGGTAGATGATTTTGTAGTTCTGTCCCCAATAGGCGCTGAGCGGCCCGTTGGAGGCAGTGTATTCGAAGTCGTCCCACATGGCGGCCTCGTTGCTGCCGTCGCCGGCATCACTGCCTTTCTCGGAGTCCTCGCTGCGCACCATGTGCACCATAAAAGCAGGAATACCGGCAGTGATGTCGTACGAGCGCATCAGGTAGTAGACGTTGAATATCTTCCCGCCTACAAGGGCGTTGGGAGAGTCATCTTCCGTGAACTGCCCCAGCGGATCGCGGTCCAGGAAGTCGTTGCAGGATGTCAGTGAGAGGGCTGTTGCACCCACCAGCAATGTAAATATGTATTTTATCAGTTTCATAAATTTATATTTTTCATTCCCCGTTCCCTTTGAAGGAGTCGGGGGAGGTTTGAAGTTACTCTTTTTTAGGGGAGAGGCTTTTAGAACGTCAGATTAAATCCGAACGTATAAATCGCCGGCATCGGATAACTGCCGTCGTCCACCCCGAAGGCGATGGCGCTTCCGCCCAGTTCCGGGGTATATCCGGTGTTGTGCTTCCACGTCTTCAGGTTCTGTATGTTCACGTAGAGTTTCAGCGCCTGCATGCCTATCTTCGAAATCAGCGCCTTGTCGAAGTTGTATGCCAGCGACACGTTACGGATGCGGAAGAACGAGCCGTCCTCTATGTAATACTCGGAGTTCAGATTGTTGATGGTATGCTTGGTGTTCAGCAGCGGCTGGGTGTTGCTGGTCCCTTCACCGTGCCAGCGGTCCATGCGTTGCTCCATAAAGTTGAACTGGCTCCAGTTGTAGTTGTCCCAGGTACGGTAAATCTGATTGCCGCCTTGTCCCATCATGTCAACGGCAAGCTCCCAGTTCTTGTAGCCCAGGCCGAGCGTGAAGCCGTAGGTGACATCGGGTGTAGGATTACCAATCATCGTACGGTCTGCCGTGGTGATTTCACCGTCACCGTTCACGTCGCGGAATTTCAGGTCGCCCGGGGTGACGGTTGCCAGTGTGTTCTTGGGAGAGTGCTCAATCTCCTCCTGGGTCTGGTAGACGCCTTCCACCTTGTAGCCGTAGAAGTAGCCGATGGGGTATCCTGCCATTGTGTAGCTCTGCTGCTTGTCTCCGGCTATGATGGAGTAGCCTTCCTGCACGAGGCTCAGTACCTTGTTCTTGATGGTGGCAAGGTTCATTCCGATGTTGTAGTTCCAGTCGCCTATCCGGTCGCGCCAGCTCAAGGCAAGCTCTACGCCCGAATTCTCGATGGAGCCAAGGTTTCCGATACCCGGTACGGTGCCCGAGATGCCCGGCACTTCGGCCAGCAGGTCTTTGGTTTTCTTCTTGTAGTACACCCCTTCAAAGTGCAGGCGGTTGCGGAGGAAGTTGGCTTCTGCACCGGCTTCCCAGGCTTCCACCTTCTCCCAGCGCAGTTTGGGGTTGGGCAGGTAGGCAAGCTGGTAGCCCGGATAGATGGCAGACGGGGTGCCGAACACGGCGGAGTAGGCATTCGTCAGCAACGGTTCGGCGGGATAGGCGCGGTCCAGGTTCTGGTTGCCCAGTGTGCCCCATGAGCCTTTCAGTTTCAGCATATCCAGCCAGGTGATGTCCTTCATCCATGCTTCCTCGCTCATCAGCCAGCCCAGGCCGACGGAGTAGAAGTTCTGCCACTGGTTGCCGGTGTAGGAGAAGGCGGAAGAACCGTCGCGGCGGTAGGAGCCGTTGAACAGGTACTTGCCCTTGTAGTTGTAGAGCACGCGTGCCAGCACGGACACGGTGGAGCGCTCCCACTGCGTACTGCCGTTGGTGGCGGTGGCTGCGTCGCCGATACTTACGTACCATTTGTCGGGATTGTCCGGAATGACCAGGCCTACCCCTTGGGTACGGGCGCCGTTCAGATTCTCGAGCTTGTTGTAGTAGGTGGTGAAACCGGCTGTGGCCGTCACGCTGTGGTCTCCCCAGGAGTTGGTGTAGGTCAGCAGATAGTCGCTCTGTACCTTCATTTCCGTTTCTTTGGCTTGGGACACTCCGGTCTTGCCGTTGCCCAGCGTGGCTATGTCTCCCTCGACGCTTGCGTCATATACCTGGATAACCGGGGTGTATGTCCGTGTGCTGTTCGAGGCATAGTCCAGGGAGAACATGGCCTTGAACTGGAAGTGTTTCAGGAAATCCCATTGCCCGTACACGTTGCCCGAGCCACGGTAGTTCTCGGCTTTCGTGGTATTCGCCTTCAGGTCTACGTCCACCATCGGGTTGTTCATCTGTGCCTTCTGGAATCCGGGCAGTGAGGTGTAGAGGCCGTACTCGGAGTTGAATACATGCGCCACCGGAGCTGCGCGCAGGGCTGTAGCCACACTCTTCGTGTCGGCGGGCAGCATGCGTGCCCCGTTGAATTGAAAACCTACCTTGAGGTTGTCCGTCACTTTATAGTCGTTGCTGATGTTCAGCGTAATCTTGCTGTACTTCTCGTGCTTGATGTTGCCTTGTTCGTAGGCATAGCCCGCACCGAGATAGAAGCTGTTCTTGTCCGAGGCACCCGTGATGCTGATGTTGTTGTTGGTGATGAACCCAGTCTGGAAGATTTCATCCTGCCAGTTGGTGTTTCCCGTCCAGTCCGAGAAGTTGTATTCCGGGTTGCCTTCATTCCTCAACTGTTCGTTGTACAGCAGTTTGAAGCCTTCGGCATCCGTCAGTGCAATTTTGTCGGTGACGGACTTGAAACCGAACGAGCCGTTGATATTGACGCGTGTCTGTCCCTCTTTCGCCTTCTTGGTGGTGATGATAATCACGCCGTTGGCACCGCGCACACCGAAGATGGCGAGCGACGACGGGTCTTTTAGTATCTCCATGGATTCGATGTCCTGCGGATTCAGGAAGTTGATGTTGTCGTTGAACAGTCCGTCCACCACATAGAGTGGCTTGTAGCCGTTGATGGAGTTTGTTCCGCGTACACGGATTTCCGGGTCGGAGCCTGCCTTGCCGGAGTTTATCACCTGCACGCCGGCAATCTTTCCTTGCAGTGCGGATACGGGGTTGACCACCGGCTTGTTGGCGATTTCGTCGCCTTTAATGTTGGTGATGGAGCCCGTAAGGTCTCGCTTCTTGGCGCTGCCATAACCGATGACAACGGTTTCGGCCAGCATCTGCGAGTCGTCTTTCATCTGGACGTTGATTACCGACTGGCTGCCTACCTTGACAGCTTGCTTCACCATGCCTACATAGGAAAAATCCAATGTGTTCTCCGGGGTGGCCTGGATGGAGTACCGGCCGTCTATGTCGGTAATCACGCCATTGGAGGTTCCCTGCACCAATACGGTGGCACCAATCAGCGGGTCACCCAGGGCATCGGTCACGGTACCGGTTACTGTTTTCTCCTGCGCCGATGCGGCGACACTTGCCAGCAGGCACACCGTCAGAAATAGGTTTCTCAGTCTTCCGGTTTTCTTCTTGGGAAGGTTTAGGTTCTTCTTCATTACATTGATTTTTTAGTGGATAAATCATTCAGTTTCTCCTCTGAACAATCAAAATGCAAAAAAGATTTGGTGACGGTGTTAAAAAAGGGCAGCCCGGTTTTCGCGGACTGCCCTCTTACCTAAAAGCAAAACTATACCTATTTCAACTCAAAACTCGTAGTCTTTACATCGCGGCTGTTGGGTCCAATCATTACATGGAACTCGCCGGGTTCGTATACATACTGTATGTCGTAGTTGTAGAACTTCAGCAATTCGGGGGTAATGGTGAAGGTCACCTGCTTGCTTTCGCCTTTTTTCAGGTGGATGCGCTCGAAGCCTTTCAGCTCTTTCACGGGGCGGGTAATGCTGCCCACCAAGTCGCGGATATAGAGCTGTACGATTTCATCTGCATCGTAGTTACCCGTATTGGTTACGGTTACGGAAGCGGTCAGCTTGCCGTCCGCATTCAGTTGCTTGGAGCTGAGCGTGATGTCACTGTACTGGAAGGTGGTGTAGCTCAAGCCATAGCCGAAAGGATACAGCGGGTCGTTGCTCACATCCAGGTAGTTGCTGCGGAACTTCTCGAACCATTTGCCTTCTTTCAGAGGACGGCCGGTATTCTTGTGGTTGTATGCCATAGGCAACTGGCCCACATTCTGCGGGAAAGTGGTGGTCAGCTTACCGCTGGGGCAAACGTCTCCGAACACTACGTCGGCAATGGCGTCTGCAGCTTCACTACCTCCGAACCATACATTCAGGATGGCAGGAACATTTTCATTCTCCCAAGTCAGCACTACGGGACGTCCGGAGAACAATACCAATACTACGGGTTTGCCCGTTTTCAGCAATGCTTCCAGCAGGTGGCGCTGTGCGTCCGGCATTTCCAGTTCGGAACGGCTACTGCTCTCACCACTCATCTCGGAGGACTCGCCGAGGGCGGCTACAATGACATCGGCTTGTGCGGCTACTTTCAGGGCTTCGTCCAGCAGTTCTTGGTCATTGCCACGGGGCAGTTCACGGCCGAACATCGTGGCGCGTGTCTGGTAGTCGGCATCGTACATCAGGTTGCTGCCTTGTGCATAGAGAATGTTGGCCTTGGAGCCGACAGAATTCTTGAAACCTTCCAGCAGGGTGCTGTATTTGTCTGCTGTGGCTGCCACACTCCAAGTGCCCGGCATGTTGGCACGGGTGTTGGCAAGCGGGCCAATCAAGGCGATATTGCCTTTGCGTTGCAAGGGCAGCAGATTGTCCTGGTTCTTCAGCAGTACGAATGTCTCTGTGGCAATCTGGCGGGCGATGGAACGGTGTTCGGGAGTGAACACTTCTTTTTCGGCACGCTTCACGTCGCAGTATTTATACGGATTGGCAAACAGTCCCAGCTTGTATTTGGCTTCTAGGATGCGTCGGCAGGCTTTGTCAATGTCGGCCTCAGTCACTTTGCCTTCTTTCAGGGATTTTTCCAGTGTGCCGATAAATCCGTCGGCTACCATGTCCATGTCTGTTCCGGCGGTCAAGGCACGTGCGGATACTTCCTGCAGGTCGCCGATTCCGTGGTCTATCATTTCGGAGATGGCTGTATAGTCTGTCACCACGAAGCCGTCGAAGCCCCATTGGTTGCGCAGTACGTCGGTCAGCAGCCAGTGGTTGGCAGTGGCGGGTACTCCGTCAATTTCATTGAAGGAGGTCATTGCGCTACCCACACCGGCTTCTACGGCAGCCTTGTAGGGAGGGAAGTATTCGTTGAACATACGGTTGCGGCTCATATCCACCGTGTTGTAGTCGCGGCCGGCTTCTCCGGCGCCATACAGTGCGAAGTGCTTTACGCAAGCCATTATCTCGTTGTTGGCACTCATATCCTTGCCCTGATAACCGCGAATCATGGCTTGTGCAATGGCTGAACCCAGGAAGGGGTCTTCACCGTTGCCTTCTGATACACGTCCCCAACGGGCATCGCGGCAGATGTCCACCATCGGGCTGAACGTCCAGCAGATACCGTCTGCACTCGACTCAATGGCGGCGATACGGGCCGATTTCTCTATAGCCTCCATGTCCCAACTGCACGAGAGTGCCAAGGGGATGGGGAATACCGTTTCGTAACCGTGAATCACGTCCATACCGAACAGCAAGGGGATGCCCAGGCGGCTGTTCTCTACGGCAAGTTTCTGCACTTCGCGGATGTTCTTCACGCCTTTCAGGTTGAACAGACCTCCGACTTCACCGTTGCGGATTTTACCGGCAACGTCGCTGCTCTTGGCTTGTCCGGTGACGATGTTTCCCGTTACCGGCAGGTTGAGCTGACCGATTTTCTCGTGCAGCGTCATTTTGCCCATCAGCTCCGTAATGAATTTATCCATCTCCTGCGGATTGCCTTGGGATGTGTTTTCTTTGGGCGTTGCCGTCACGGTGAGGGCAGAGAAAGCCAAGGCTGCTAATAATGTGTATTTCTTCATATGATATAATTTTGATTATCCCCTCCGGCCCCCTGAAGGGGGAGGGGAATAGTGATATAGAAATTCAACTTAAGCTTAGCTGCTCCATCATGTCGCATACTAACTTCAATCGTAAATCCCTAAGCCTTAAATCCCAGCTTCTGCAATCCTTCCTGAACCTCGGGACAGCTCATGAAGAGTTTCCACAACAAGCCGGAACGATAGTTCTCAATCATCGGGGCAATGGTGCATTGGTCGATGGCAAGATAGCGGGGCACCGTCCAGTCACTTCCCTCGGAGAAGGCATCGTAGAATCCGTACTTGCCCCAAATCCAGTCGCCTTTGGAATAGAAATACTTCAGTGCACGCATGGATTCCTCCGGTGTGTAGGGAAAACTGGACAAGGCTGCTGTCGGTGTGATGACACCATGGTCGTTGTCGCCCGGGCAGTGGGCTGCATAGCCTTTGGTAGAGTAGCTGGCGGTCAGTCCCCAGCAGTCCTCGCCGTAACCTTTGTATTGTTTGGGATTCTCCACGCAGTAGCGGTAGTTGGAGAGGGCATGGTTGCGCACCACGTTCCAGTAGTTGGCATAGCGGTCGCTCAGGTTGCGCGGGTCCAGACCGATGTGCGAGTATTGTGCCCAGAACAAGGGACCGCCCAGTTTCTCGGCTCCGTTGTGTTTCAATTCCAAAGGCAGGCCGTAGGGGGCAGAGTCGGACTTGATGCCGCCGCCGCGTGCCCAGCCGTTGTGGTAGGCTGAAGCCGGAACGGGATAAGTGGGGGAGGAGGCTGCGAGCACATACACAATCAATGCTTCGTTGTAGCCTTCCAGCGGGAAGTTCATTTCCCAGTTGTATTCAGGAGACCAGTGCCAGTAGATGACATCCTTGCCATTCTGATACCAGCTGAACTCCATCTCTTTCCACAATTGGTTAATCTTCTCTGCCAGCGCCTTTTCCTGCTCGTTGCCGTCGCGGAAGTATTGGCGTACGCAAAGCAAGCTTTGCATCAGGAAGCAGCTTTCCACCAAGTCTCCGCCGTTATCTTTTTGTCCGAAAGGTTTCACCTTGCCGGTAGGGCCGTACAACCAATGGGGCCATACGCCGTGGAAGCGGTCGGCGCGTTTCAGGTAATCGGCAATCTTGGTCAGGCGCTTCACGCCTTCTTCCCTGGGGATGAAGCCGCGTTCGATGCCTACCAGCAGTCCGGCTATACCAAATCCGCTGCCGCCGGTGGTGACAACATTCTGGTCCTTTTCGGGATAATCCCCATCCAGGTGGATGCGTTCGCGTGCCAGTCCGGAGGTCGGTTCCGCACCGTCCCACATGTAGTTCAAATGTACCTTCTGGATGTAATCAAGCATTTCGTCATCCGAAGCGAATGATTCGGGACGTACTTCCTCTGTGTCGGGCTTTTCCTCTTTTCCGTTCTCTTTCCCGTTTTCCTTCAAGTCGGAAGAGCAGGATGCACAGCTCGCCAATGTGGAAATCAGGAACAAAGCCAGCACATGTATCATTATTGGTTTTTTCATATCTTTATTTCTTGTGTTTAATTTTTTGTCGTCTTGCACAATGGCGAGCGGCCGTTTTCGTTCAGCGCCTCGATGGTGAAGTAATAGTCCGTGTCCGCATCCAGTCCGCGGAAGTCATATTCCGTCTGTCCCAGTACCGTGATGGCATTGTACATCTTGCCTTCGGCGGTGCCGTAGTAGATGTTGTAGCCATAGGCGCTTGCTTCGGGTTGCCAGGAGATAAGGGCATTCCGGCGGTCTTTCCTGTCACGTTTCACAGTCAGTCCTTTCACGGCTTGCGGGACATCGCCGTCACCGTTCCCGAAGACGCGGAAGCCGGACAAGGCGACATTTCCCGTAGGCATGTGCACATTCTCGTATTTCAGATAACGGGCACGCAACGGCTCGTTGAGCTCGATGTAGTCGTGCGGACAATCCTTGTCACTGTCGCTCTTGTCTATGACCAATGTCCATTCTTTTCCGTCTTCGGAAGCAAAAATACGGTATTGGTGATAAATATCCATGGCACGGTTGTATTGAACCGCTTTATGGTCGTAGAAGTTCAACTGCACGGCACGTACATTCTTTGTGCTGCCCAGGTCTATCCCGGCCCATTCGCCAGGGTTGCCGGAACGGGCTGCCCAGTAGGTGCGCATACTTTCGTCCGTCAGGTTGGAAGCTGCATGGATGCTATCCGTAGATGATACCTCCACCGGTTTGCCGTAGGACAGAAGCATCCATCCCGTGAAACGCTCTGCAGGGTTCTTTACGTCCATCGGTTCTGCCCAGTTGGGATAATCGCCGAAGGCAGTGGACGAATACATGACACCATCCTTGTCGAAAGCCACCGGATAAAGACCGATGCGGCGTTCGAACTTGTACTTCAGGGAGAGCATGCAGGTGGCCACGTGCCAGTAATTACCTTTCACGTCGCAGAACGTGCCTCCATGACCGGCACCTTGCACATAACCGCCCGGCTTGTAGCACATCGGGTTATGCTTCTGGTAGACAAACGGGCCCAGCGGGGAATCCGAAACATATACGCCATCGGCATAGACTTTGAATTCAGTGCCCGGAGCACCATATTGGAAATAATATTTGCCATTGTGTTTGGTCATGTAAGCGCCCTCTGTGAATGGGCGGAGTGTCACTTCATCGTCATTGTTCATGCCGAAACGTTCCCAGCCGTGTTCTTCGGGGCGGAGCATCATCACTTCGTGAATCTTGCTGATGGGATAGAAATCATTCCGGTCCAGTTCCACCGCCTTTAGCGGATATTCATTGCTGGAGCCATAATACATATACAGTCTGCCGTCATCGTCCAGAAACATGCAGGGGTCCCATGTGGGAAGCACATTCTTTTCGATGGCACGTTTGAAACGTCCCGTTTTGGGGTGTGTACTGTACCACACGGCAAGGCCTTCGTAGGTGGAGCCGGTATAGAACAGCGTGTCACCGCTTACATAGGCTGCCGGTGCGCACTGGTCGTCGTCCGTAGGCTTGCGTTGGAAGCCGGCAGGAACGAAATCCCAATCCACCAGGTTCTTGGAATAGTGAAAACCGCCCTGGTTGGTGGAGAACAGAAAGTATTCTCCCTTGTATTCCACCGCCATCGGGTCGGCAGAGGAACGGAACGAACCGTTGGGACGCACATTGTTGTTGAAAGGCTCGAAATTGTAACTGATGTTCATCGGATTGCAGAAGGTGCGCGACAGAGGCGCCTGTGGGTCATACCACCGGGTCGCCTGGGCGGGACGGCGGATTGCGGTTGCCTTGTGTACCTCTTTTTCCATCACTACCTCAATATCGGTTTCATCCAGTGCCAGGATTCTGTTCACTATCTTTTTCCCGGGATAGTAGACATACAGGTGCACGTCGTTCTTCGCTCCTTTGATGGCAAAGCTGCCGTCGTGGGCAGTGGTATTGTGCATGGGACTTGCGAAGAACATGACTGTGGCGCCTGCGAGTGGCTGGCGGTTGGTGTCCAGTACGTGTCCTTTTACGATACGGTCTTGGGTTACAGTGATATAATAGTCACTGACTTGCCCCTTCACCACTTTGATGGAATCGTCAGGGGTTGCCTTTGCCGTCAGAGCGGCAAAGGCTATTCCACAACTGATTAGGAATCTTTTTACCATATTGGAGCGGATTTATTCGGCAATTCCGTCAGTGGGTTCCAGCTTCAGGTCGGGAAGGTCGTCCAACTGGTTGGCTGGTATGGGCCAATAAGTCTTTTCTGCTGTCCATCCTTTGGGACCGAGTACGGTGGCGGCATCGCCGGTACGCACCAAGTCCACATAACGGGCACACCATTCGCCGCAAAGCTCCATCCGGCGTTCGTCCATCACGTCTTTCAGGGTAACACCGGTTTTGGTGCTCATGCCTGCACGCCGGCGCACTTCGTTGTAGCCTGCGTCTCCATCCTTGCCCAGTCTGACTTTGGCTTCGGAGTTCATCAGCAGCACTTCGGCATAGCGGATGATACGCACATTGTTGTTGGCTCCGTAGGTCGTACGTGGAAGAGTCATCTGATTGTAGGGAAGGTAACCTTTGCCGTTCCAACAGTCGGTCTTGGTGGCCGATGTGGGACCTACCTGCCAACCCTCGCGCGTCTTGCTCAGGGCTTTCAGGAAAGAAGTTTCGGCACGCACACCTTCGCCACGGGCTTCGGCCCATGCCACGAACTCGGGTTCATAGCCTATGAAATTCCAGCCGCCTATGGACTTGGTGCCTTCGGCTTGCTTGTAGCTGATGGTACCGTCTGCGTTCACTACTTCATCATACCTCTCTGCCATGTTCGGACCCTGGAAATTGAACCATTGGTCTACGCCCAGGTAATCGCCAGAACCATTGCCGTAGTCTGTTACCTGGCATTCGAACAAAGATTCGTCACACAACTTTCCGGGAATTTTGAACAGCTGGTAGAAGTCGTCGTAGAGACGGAATCCACCGTTCTTGATGATGTCATCGGTCAGTGTCTCCACTTGTGCATAGTCTCCTTTCAGCAGATAGATGCGGGCGGCCAATGCTTGGGCGGTGAAGGCTGTCACGGCTCCCTTGTGTTCCATCTGGTTGGGACGCATGCGGGGCAGTTTGTCGATGGCGTAGTTCAAATCTTCCAGCATATAATTATATACGGCCTCTACGGTAGAACGGCGAAAATCGGTCTGCAGGTTGTCACGGTAGATGACGGTGGGACCGAAATTGGTCACCAGACAATAGTAAGCCCATGCACGGATGGTACGTACTTCGCCGCAATAGGATTCGTAGGTTTTGTAATCTTCGCTTCCTGCAGCAAGATATTCGGCATAACCGTCGAGGCTTTGCAGGGCGGCATTGGTGATGCGGATGATGTCGTAGAAGTTCATCCATACCTGGTTCAGTGCCCAGAATGAGTTGTTGTAGTTGAACTTGCGTCCGAAGGCCACGGCATCGCCCTGGTCATCGGTACGGCCCGACCACACGTCACCGTCGCGGGTGAACATCAATAGTGCGTTGCACCAGTGCATGCCCTGTGTGCGTACTTTGGAGTAGGCACCCACTACGGGTTGGTACATATTGTTCTTGTTGGTAAAGTCCACGCCTTGTTCGGGAACTTTGTTCTCCGGATCGATTTCTATGAAATCGGTGCAAGCGGTAGCTCCTCCCAGTACCATCATGGCCGGAAGTATATATGCGAATGTTTTCTTTAAGAATTTCATTGTTTTACGTTTTAGGGTTTAGAAATCTATTTGCACTCCGAAAGTATAGGTTGAAGTCAGAGGGTATACTTCGGTATCCCAACCTTCGGCATCCGACACTTCAGGTGTGAAGCTGTTGGCCTTGAAGGTAGTGAAGGGGCGGTCGGCCGTCAATGAGAGGCGGAGTCCCGGCATCACGTAGCTGCCTATCTTCAAGTTCTTGAACGAGTAGCCCAGCGTGATGTTCTGGATGCGGAAGTAATCGGAGCTTTCTACGAAATAGGAAGCGTTGTTACTGTCTGATTTGTTCCAGGTTTTGAGAAGAGCCTTGGCCGACGGATGTTCGTTGGTAGAGCCTGCACCCGTCCAGCGGTTCTCATACTGTGCACGGTCAAAGTTATAGTAGTCGGCTGCATAGCGCAGGGCACGCTTACGGTTCCACAGTTCGCCGCCTGCTTGTCCGTAGGTAGTGAGGCTGAAGTCGAAGTTCTTATAAGAGAATCCGGCATTGAAGCCATAAGTAAAGCTGGGCACGTATGAGCCCAACACCTGCTTGTCGTTTCCGTCTATCACATGGTCGCCGTTCACGTCCTCGTAGATGAAGTCGCCGGGTTCCAGTCCGTTGGCCACGGCGATGGGGTCGGCAGCACATTGTTCAGGAGTCTGGTAGATGCCGATGACCTTGTAGCCATAGAATGAGTTCATCGTCTCGCCCACCATATTCACGGTCTTTCCGCCTTTGATGATTTTCATGTTTCCTTTTAGGCTTTTCACTTCGTTATGCAGATAAGAGAGATTGACGCCGATGTTGTAATTGAAGTCCTGGCCAATCTTGTCGTTCCAGTTCAAGGAGAGGTCGATACCGGTATTCAGAATCTGTCCGTTGTTGCCGGCCAGCAGCTCGCCACTCATCGGGAGCTTGGGTGAAATCACGGCGTTGTCAGTCAGACGGTAGTACCAGTCGATGTCGGCGTTCAAGCGGTTCTTCAGTGTACTGAAGTTGACGCCCACGTTGGTTTCGTTCACTACTTCCCAACCCAGCCAGCTGAAGTTGGTGGTGTTGATGAATCCGTCGATGGCGGTATTGGGACCGAATACGGACTGTACGTTCTGTATGCTTGCGAAGCCTGCACTGGCAGCAATCTTGTCGTTACCCAGCTTACCCCAGCTGGCACGCAGCTTCAGGTAGTCGAAGATATTCTGGTTCTTCATAAACGGTTCTTGGGAGATGACCCATGCGGCACCGATGGAGGGGAAGTAGCCCCATTTGTCGTTGTACTTGGACGAGCCGTCGGCACGGAAGGTGAACATCAACATGTACTTGTCGTTGTAGTTGTAATTCAGTCGGGTGAAATAGGAGAGACCGCGGTATTTCCAGCCGTCGTCTTTCACCGTAGCGCCTTCCTTGTTGCCCAGTGCGATGTATTTCCACACGTCCTCACCTTCGGGCACGTTGGTGGCGGTACCTTCGAGCAGGCGGTATTGCTCTTGACGCATGGATGCACCCAGCATACCGGTAAAGGAGTGTTTGCCCCACTTGTCAGTATAAGTGGCCACGTTGTCCCATATATATTTGTAGTAGTTAGTGTTCTTTTTAGTGAGTTCGGTAACCTCTTTCTTCTGGTTG
The DNA here is from genome assembly GCF_040227615.1 of Bacteroides sp. RTP31139st1_H2_RTP31139_211217. NCBI lineage: Bacteria > Pseudomonadati > Bacteroidota > Bacteroidia > Bacteroidales > Bacteroidaceae > Bacteroides > Bacteroides sp. RTP31139st1_H2_RTP31139_211217. The sequence continues at coordinate 37,844 of NZ_JBCNZM010000013.1, forward strand.
GTGCCTACATAGTAGGTAGGAGTGAACTCAGAACCGCGAATCATTGAGTAGTCGTAGCTGTAGCTACTGCGTATATTCAGCTTGTCGGGGATGAGGTTGAGCTGTGCATAGAAGTTGGTCAGCACTTGGTAGGTCTCGTTCCGGTTGTCGTAATAGTTGGCAGTGGCTACCGGATTGTTGAAGTTGTTGGTCAAGCCCACCTGCTCGGGTGATGTGTACTTCTTAGGGAATACGGCATCGTCGCGGCGGTCATCATACACCGGGATGATAGACGGTGTGTTGTATGCCTGTTGCCATGCGGCATTCTTGGGAAGCTGCTGCTGCGAGTTGCTGAATACGCCGTTGAAGCCTACTTTCAGCCATTTGCGGGCTTCGTAGTCAAGGGCGGCACGGAAGTTCAAGCGGCGGTAGTAGTTTTCCACGTCCATGATACCGTCTTGTGCCAGATAGCTCATGCCGGCAGAGTAGGTCGCTTTTTCCGTACCACCGGAGATATTCAAGCTGTGATTGGTCATCATGGCTGTGCGCAACAGTTCGTCATACCAGTTGGTATCGGCATTGAATTGCAGGTTTTCCATATTGCCTCCGAATTCGGCTACTGACTTTTCGAAAATCGACCGGTAAGCTTCCGGGTTGGCTTCCAACATCATGGTGGCATACTCGTGAGAGTTACACATCTCCAGCAGGTTGGTGGCTTTCTGAATACCTACATAACCGTTATAGGTAATCTTGGCATCCTGGTTGCGGCTTCCTTTCTTGGTGGTGATGATTACAACACCGTTGGCGGCGCGTACACCGTAGATGGCAGATGCGGATGCGTCTTTCAAGATGGTCATGTCCTGAATGTCGGAATTGTTCAGGAAGTTGATGTTGTCGTAGAACATTCCGTCCACTACATAGAGAGGAGAGGTGTCACCGAAGGAACCCATACCACGGATGGTCACTTTAGGACCTTCGCCCGGCGTTCCCGAATTGATGATGTTAACACCCGGTACCTTTCCCTGCAATGCTGCCATCGGGGAGGAGGTAGGAACATTGATAAGTTCTTTCTCTTTGACAACGTCAATCGGGGCCGTCAGGTCTTTCGCCTTGGCCGAACCGTAACCGATAACAACAACTTCTTCCAGTAGTTGTGCATCTTCACGTAGCTTTACATTAATGACGGATTGTCCCGCAGCGCTTATTTCCTGCGGCAACATGCCCAAATAGTTGAATACGAGAGTTGCGTCTTCGGGGACGCCGTTCAGTACATAGTTACCGTCGAGGTCGGTAGCTGCTCCAATAGTAGAGCCTTTTACTACAACCGTGGCTCCAATAATCGGTTCGTTGTTCTGATCAACAACAGTTCCTTTAACTGTCTTTGTTCCTTGTGCCAAAACTGTCAGTGGCAATGAGAACAAAATCATGAATAGAAGAAATAAAGTTTGCCTTCTCATAAACTAAATTTAAGAGTTAATAATTCTGCCGGCAAAGGAAGTAATTACGGTAAGTAAGGCAAAAAAAAACACTACCACGATAATACGTTTAGGGTAAAAATGGGTACCGTTTTACTACGTTTTCGTGTTACTTGTTTCTAATAATCAGTTTGTTGTGATTGAATGATTTGTAGCCGCTTTATTTCAAGTCGATGAGAAAATCCACTAATCCCGTTCCGTCGGGGATATCCAGTTTCTTGCGCAAACGGTAGCGTGCTGCCTCTACTCCCCGGATAGTGAGGTTGGTCATTTGCGCAATGTCTTTCGTAGAAAGATTCAGGCGCAGCAGCGCACAAAAACGGAGGTCGGTAGCGGTAAGACTGGGATAACGTTCGCGCAAATTACGGAAGAATTTCTCATGAATCAGGTCGAAATTGTTCTGGAATACATCCCAAAATTCCTGTGTCTCGATGTTTTCGTTGATGAGCTTCAGCAGAGATTCGAGGTTCTTGCGTCCATATTGCCCTTTCACCAGGGACTCTTGTACGACAGTACGAAGTTTCTCCAGGACCTCGTTCTTGGCAAATACACCCAGTGCCATGCTGGCAAGGTCTTTACTCTTTGCCGACAACTCGGCTTCCAGCAATTGCTGTTGCTGCAGAGTTATCAGATGCTCCTGCTCGCGCATCTTGATGTTCTGCTGCACCTGCTCTGCCTCATACTCCTTCCGTTTCTTTTCCATGGCACGGTTGGCGCGCCACTTGGAGAAAAAGTAGACAAGCGCTGTGAGAACTATGAGATAGAGCGCAAAGGCATAATAGGAGAGGTAGAAAGGGCGGGCTATGGCAAAATGATATTCCACCTCACCGATTTTCTGTCCCAAATCATTATAGGCTTCTGCCTGGAATGTGTATTCTCCGTAATCCAGGCTACCGTAGCGGATTTCGGGCTCTTTCAGGTCCGATGTCAGCGCCATGCCTTGTCCTCCTTGCAGGACATAATGGAAATGTACGGACAATTTATTGTAATGCGGCAGGCTTACTGAGAACAGCAAATCCCGGTAATTGCTTTCCAGTTCGACATTTCCAGACAGAGGCAGGCGTTTCTCCTTTTTATCGGAAGAGGAAGCAGTGACCGAGCTCAGTGAGAGGGCGGACTCCAGAGTAGGACTGAGGCTGTCTGTGTTTTTGCTGTAACTGGCGATTCCGTTGTTCAGATTAAAATAGACAACGTCATTGTCGACGAACACATTGTTGTAGTTCTCTATGCATGGAGAATCAAACAGTTCGATGAGGATGCGCTGCTTCACGATGTACTCTCCTTCTGCGTACTCTACCAGTACGTACTCATGTGAACCGGACAGCCAGAAGCGGTCGTTCGTGACGGATACCACAGAATGAGCATTCCTGATGTAAGGCAGAATGGCATTCAGCTTTTGGAAGGGGATAATCTGCCGGGTGATGTCGTCATAGGTATAGAAGCCGTTGGGACTGGAAAAGACGATACGTCCTCGCATTTTCATTACTTGGATAGGGCCGATGATATATTCCGAGCCTAAATGGGAGATGTGCCGTACGCTTTTTACAGCCGACAAGTCATCGCTCAAGACTATTTTATAGACTCCCTGATACATGTGTGAAGCCCAGATGACACCGCTTTGGTCCACCTCCAAGTGCATGACCGGTGCAATGAAGCCGTCTATGACATGCGAAAAGGTCCATTGCCCGTTCTTCTTTTTATAGATACGCAAATTGGCGTAGGATGATTCCAACAGTATCTCTTCGCCATAGAGGGTGCACTTTATCAGACACGTACTGCTGTTGGTATTGCTTATGACGGAAACATTCCCTTTTTCGCCTATTAATAAGGTATGGGCATTGTTGCCTGCAAAGAGTTGCCCGTCAATGTCCTTCACATACCAGTTCTGTCCTTCAGTATGGGGAAGCAGGCGCAGATTCTCGGTAACCTGGTGGTATTCGTACAAGCCCTGGTTGGTGGCCAGATAGAAACAGTCGCCCCGGTGGGCTATGTCGTACACCATGCCCAGTTTGGTTTCATGGTTGGCAGGAGTCAGCAGCATGACGGGTGAGTTGTGGTGGATGTATGCGATGCCGTCGTCCAATGCTGCCCATACGTTGTTGTCTTTGTCACAGAACAAGCCCAGGACTGTGTTGTTGTCCAGACGGTTATCCAGATTGAAGTGCCAGAGGCAATGTCCTTTGCGGTCGATGGCGTATATGCCATTCAAGACTGTACCTATCATGAATATGGAATCATTGGTCATGACGGCGCGGTTCACCCGCTGTTTCTTCAGCTCTGCATCAATGTCTGTTTTCCAGGGGGTGATGTCACCGTTGTAGCGGAACAATCCGTTATTCTCTGTGACCATCAGGAAGCTGTCGTCCCCGTCGGGCAGTAATGCCACTACATTGTCATCGTTCACTTGGCTGCGGGGGAAGAGATGAAGGAAATCCTTGCCGTCGAATTCATAGAAGTCCTCATCAATCATCTGTGTGTAGATATGTCCGTTTTGGGTGTAGAAGTAGAGCGGCTGTTGCTGTCTGTTGCGGAAAGCGTGTACCATCTTCCCGTCGTAGGAGAACCAGGCGCTGAACGACTGGAAGTAGATGCGACCGTCCAGCTCTACAATGTTCCATATCTCGTTGTTCTCCATGGGGAAATTTTTCAGGAATTTGCTCAAAGAATGGTACCGGAGAGTGCCTGCCTCCGAATACTTGAAATAGCCGAATTCCTCGAATGCCCCCACATAGATACGGTCTTCTTTCACATACACCGAACGGACAATATGGTTCCCCGGCACTTTGTGGAGAGTCCAGCGATAACCGTCATATACCAGGAGCCCCTGGCTGTTGCCGAAATACATTTCGCCGTTGCTGCCTTGCGCACATGCCCAGTTCTGATAACCGGCTTCATAGTCTTTGGCAAGATAGTTGGTGACGGCGGGCATGAAGGAAGAAGCCCTGGCCTGGATGAAGAGGATGAACAATAGAAGGCACACTACCCAATACTTGAAAAGCATCGGTCTTATCGTATTTTGTTTCATTTTTTCAGGTTAATCGAAGTGTTTCTTGGAAGCAAAGATACAATAAGTATTCTAAATATTGTGTTTTGATGAGATAAAAAAGGTACTTGAAGCGGTTAGGGAGGATGCTTCTTAATGAATATCCTCCCCTCTTAGTTGTTTGTCTTTTGAAATTTATTATAGGGATTGTGCGGATGATAGGACTCGAACCTACACGCCTCACGGCACCAGATCCTAAGTCTGGCGCGGCTGCCAATTACGCCACATCCGCGGAATAATTCCGATTAGCGGGAGCAAAGATAGAAAGAATTTTCGTTTTGGCAAATTGTTTTGTAGATAAAGTCGTTTTAGAAAGTCACTTTCAGTATTTTTCTTGCTTCCTCAATGATGGTGTCCAAGTCATTGTTCTCATCTTCTTTGCTCATATCCACTTTCTTGTCCGGGTCGATGCCGAACTCGATATGCTGTTTTTGGGCATCGAGGTGCGGGCTGGCAGAAAAGCGTACCCCCCATCCGTTGGGCAGTTCCGAAGAGAATGGCAGGCCCGACCCGCCGCCGGTTTTGTCACCAACCAGGGTGACATTGGGAAAACAGCGCATGGAGTTGACAAAATCATTGGTTGCACTATAGGAATGACGGTTGGTCAGGACAATTACCTTTTTTTGCCAGCGGATACTGTTGGAAGGTTCCACATAAATGGGAGTCGGATCTGAAAAATCGCTATGGCCTTTGCCGGTCTTGTGCTGAATATATCCCGTCAGTACTTTTTCATTCGTGAAGCGTTGTGCCATTCGGGTGGCGTTTGTCAGGTTGCCGCCACCATTGTTGCGCACGTCGATAATCAGGCCGTTACAAGCGGAAAGGTATAACAGAATCTCATCCAGGTTGCCGTTTCCGATGCCGCTGGAGAAATCACCGTAATAGATATATCCTATGTTGTCCTCCAATATGGTATATTTGGCGCCTCCAGCAATGCGGTAGTCTCTTCCCAGGTACTTTTCAATGATACTTTCGTTGAAGTTACGAGGATAATCCAGATACCAGTCCCAGTAGCGCGCCATGTTGGAAGAAGAGTACAAGTTGACATGTCCGTCTTTTAACTCGGCAAGCATGTTACCTAATATTTCAAATAGACCGTCGTAACTCATTCCCGGGGTAATGAGTGGCTGGTACTTGTCATGGATGGCATCCCAGTCTATTTGCTTGTAGTCCAGGAAGCAGTACTGTTCGTCTATTATTTTCCACAAGGCTTCGAAATTGCCTTGTGGGGTATTGTCGAACTCTTCCTCACGAATACATCCGTTCAATAGGGGCAATAACGTGAGTAGGATACTCCAAATTATTAAAATATATCTTCTTTTCATGCACATTATCCTTATCATCTTATCGTTTATCACCTTGTCACTTTTTACTTTCTCTTGTTAGGAAACAGATAGAGTTCCTTTACGAACCCCACCATGAATACGTGCGAGTAAGTATGTGTCTTTATTTCATTTACTTTGGACTGTTGTGCGTCCCATATGTAAGCGAAACGCATCCGGGCACGTCCCACCGGAAAGTCTGCGGTCAGCATTTGTCTCAGAGAGGGCTGGTTGTGCAGGGAGGTGAAGTTCACTACTCCGTCCCAATGTCCTAACGTAAATATCTCGTAGTAGGACTGTCCATAGTTGGGCATGAACATGATACCTGCCAAGGGAAGATTTACCTGATAGCGTAGTGTGATGGGACGGTTCTTGATGCGCAAGTCCCAAATAGCCATTCCCGATGCGGCAAGGTTGATATAGGCACGTGCTTGGGCGGGGTTGTTTCCGTTGCGCAGATTATAGACAAAGCCACCGTTGAAGTCGCCGACTCCTCCGGCAAGCAGTTTGAAATTGCCCGTGATTGGAAAATTATAATGCAGGCCGTAGTTCCAGTTGGCCAGTCCGGAGAATGTATTGTTATTGTCTACTTTGTTGTGTGTATATCCCAAGTCTGCCTGGAAGAAAGTTTGCAGAGACACGTTGCCGTCCATCAACCGTGTCATCCGCATGCTTTCGCGGGAGATACGGAAATCGATTCCCTTATACTCCTGAGGTGAAAGATAAGTGTCGAACACGTTGGTGAAGCCGACACCATACATGGTGGCACGGGTGATAATACGGTTACGGTTGGTGGAGTCAGCCCGTAGCTTCCGGTCGATGCTGCATTGTGCTTCTTGTGCTTTCAGTCCGACACTTCCCAAGAGCAGTCCGCATAGGATTATTATCTTGTATATGTACATATTAAATTATCAATTACAAATTAGTAATCGTTAGCCACTAATACTTCATTTCCGTCCTTCATCAAAAGAGTTTCATCTGTCCTGTCATCTCGTCCAGTATGTCCCCTTCGCTTTTACCGTGGTCGGGGTCCAGAATTTCCGGTTCTTCATCCGTTTCCTGCTCTTCGGTTTTCTGCGAGGGTTCCGGTTGACGGGTAGGCTCCAGCTCGTTGATGGTTTCTATAGTATAGGTGGTCAGGCGCTTACCTTTTGCTTTGAAGCCTTTCACGGCGATGAATTCGTCGGCTTCCACCACCATCGGCTCTCGGAAATTGTCGTGGCCGCCAAACACCACCTCTAAACGCGGGTAGCACTCGTCTGTCAGCAGAATGAGGCTGCTGTTCTTGTTTTCTCCCAAGTAGTTTTGCTTGCGGGCGGTTGCCTCGAAGCAGAAACGCTTGATGTAAGGATAGTTCTGCTGGTCGGCATCGTAGAGTACGGCGGTCCATACTTTGTTCGGATCGTATTTCTCCAATACGCGTATGCCATCGTCATAGTGATTGTTCAAGTCGAAGTTGGTGGCATAGAACTCTCCGCTGTTCTGTACGACAAGGATGGTGTCTTCGCTCTGGAATTCTCCGAGATATTCTCCGCGCCCGTCGTAGTTGAGACGTAGCACATCACGGTCGAACCAGACTTTCCGTCCACCCAGCGTGGAGCCTCCACGTTGTTTCAAGGCTATCTTGTGTACGGGGAGTTTCGTGAGTATATTTCCCATGGCCTGCCGTCCCTTGATATTGATGTTGCTGAAATCCTCCTCGAAGATAATACGGCGTACACGGGGATTGGGTTTCAGGGTTACCTTGATGATTTCAGCTTCACCGTTGGGATTGGCGGTAAAATAGGTGATGCGGGAATCGGGAGTGCCTTGGGTCACGTCGTACTCGCGGTCACGCACCACGGAAGTGACGGCAAAACGCTTGATATAGCTTGTCCCCTCCTTGCCGTCACGGTAGCAGACATTGTAGATGGTACGTTTGTCGTTCTTCTTAAAAATGTTGGCATAAAGTATATTCTTGCCCACGAACTTCTTGTCGGCCACCGGTGTGATGATATATTTTCCATCGCGGAAGAAGATAATCACGTCATCTATGGGCGAGCAGTTGCCTATGAATTCGTCTTTCTTCAATCCAGTTCCGATGAACCCCTCTTCGCGGTTGATGTACAGCTTTTCGTTGGCTTCGATGACTTTGGTTGCTTCGATGGTGTCGAAGTTACGCAGTTCCGTGCGGCGGGGGAAGGCTTTGCCGTACTTGTCCTTCAACATACGGAACCAGTCGACGGTATATTCCACGATGTTTGCCAGATGGCAGTCTATCTCCTCTATGTCCTTTCGCATGCGTGCTATCAGTTCCTCTGCCTTGTCGGAGTTGAATTTGAGGATACGTGCCATCTTTATCTCCATCAGCCGGAGGATGTCTTCCTTGGTCACTTCGCGGATAAAAGTCGGGTAGTAGGGAGTCAGGCGCTCATCGATATGTTCGCAGGCGGCATCCATGTTTTTGGCTTGTTCAAACTCCTTATCCTTGTAAATACGTTCTTCAATGAATATCTTCTCGAGTGAAGCGAAATGCAGGCTTTCCAGTATCTCTCCCTTACGGATTTCCAGTTCCTGGCGTAGCAGTGCCAATGTGTTGTCGACTGATTTGCGCAATACATCACTCACGGTGAGGAAGTGGGGCTTTTGGTCGTCGATGACACAGCAGTTGGGAGAGATGCTCACTTCACAGTCGGTGAAGGCATAGAGGGCATCGATGGTCTTGTCGGATGATACACCCGGGGCTAGATGCACTAATATTTCTACACTGCCGGATGTCAGGTCCTCTACCTTACGTATCTTGATTTTCCCTTTTTCGCTGGCCTTTACGATGGAGTCGCATACACTGGTCACCGTTTTCCCGTAAGGAATTTCCTTAATGGCAAGTGTCTTGTTGTCTATCTTTTCTATTTTGGAGCGCACGCGTATCGCACCGCCACGTTCACCGTCGTTGTATTTGGATACATCGATACTGCCTCCCGTCTGGAAGTCGGGGTACAGCTTGAATTCTTCGTTGTGCAGATAGCTAATGGAAGCATCGCACAGCTCATTGAAGTTATGTGGTAATATTTTGGATGACAGGCCTACGGCAATACCTTCCACACCTTGTGCAAGCAGCAGTGGGAATTTTACCGGTAGTGTAACCGGTTCTTTGTTTCGCCCGTCATAAGAGAGTTTCCATTCGGTGGTCTTGGGGTTGAATACCACGTCCAGTGCGAACTTGGAGAGACGTGCTTCGATATAACGGGGGGCAGCGGCGCTGTCACCCGTCAGAATGTTACCCCAGTTTCCCTGGCAATCCACGAGCAAGTCCTTTTGTCCCAGTTGTACCAGAGCATCGCCGATAGAAGCATCACCGTGCGGATGGAACTGCATGGTATGTCCTACGATGTTCGCCACCTTGTTGTAGCGCCCGTCTTCCATGCGGCGCATGGAGTGGAGGATACGCCGCTGTACGGGTTTCAGACCATCCATGATATGGGGTACGGCACGTTCCAATATAACGTATGAGGCGTAGTCCAGAAACCAATTCTGGTACATGCCGCTCAGTTGGTGCTTTATATTGGCATCCTTTGCGTCCGCAGGTTTGTAATCCGAGTGTTCTTCGCTCCCGGCCGGGAGTTCCTTGTCCAAATCATCTTTCGGTGCTTCAAAATCTTCGCTCATATTTGTTCGGGAATTGTCTATTCTATGATATTACTGATTTTTCAGTTGCAGGCAAAAATACAATTTTTGTTCGATAAATGAGAATTTGCGCGGAACTATTGTGCCAAATCCTTCCCATTTTTTTAAACTTCTGCCCGTTAATGGAACCAATCTGTCTCTTTCCCGTTAGCGGAATTATATTGAGGACGTGCTTCCGCCTCTTTGCGGACAGCGATGTTGCTTTTGTCTTTCTTGCCGACAAGTTGGCAAGGTTTTGCCACCACATTGGCAAAGCTTTGCCAAAGGCATGGCAAAACTTTGCCAATATGGTGGCAAAACGCTGGCAAAGTAACTTGCTGGCTTGTTGTGTGTTGGCTCGAATTGTGCAGCGATATCATCACAAGGGTGAAGAGATACTGGGCAGATTCTGCCGACGGATTCATTATTTTGTGAATTTCCATTCGTCAAATAAGAACTTTCCGTTCCCGAATACGAAGTAAATGTCGTGTTTGCCTTTTATCCGTTTGTCCAACGGCTTTGTCAATGTTTGCCACGTATCGGTATCAAAGGTCAAGGTGGATAGGAGCGGACCGTCTGGACTGTCCATGTGTATTTCGATGGAGCCTTTCCCTTTTATCTTCATCTGTATGGCTTGAGGTGATTGCGGGAATTCCGCACCGCGGACACAGATGGCCTGTCCGCTCTTGTTTCCTACGGCAGACATGTTGCCTGTCTGTCCGGTCGGTTCAAAGGCAACGCCGCGTGTGGCGGCTGTGGTCTCGGCCTGTTGCTGCGCAAACGGGTCGAGAGGCTTGATTTGTGAAACGCCCTTGGCTGTGGCTGTGCCCATGTGGATAGTGAGGTCCTTTTCGTCCACCTCTATTTCTTCCACGCAGATACTGCGGACGCCCACTTTGAGGTCGCGGCTGTCCTGCAAGCCCAGTGAGTGGTAGAAGAGATAGTACTTCCCTTGAAATTTTACCAGATGTGTATGGTTGTTGCTGTCGGACATGCCATAGTCGCCGGGATTTTTGAAGTAGTTGTCCCGATAGGTCCAGCTGTCTGTCTCAAGTGGCGTGCGACTCGTCATGTAGCTCATGCAGCACCGGCTCGGCTTGTCTATATCCTTGTGGGGCCATACATCCCGGTTCTTCCAGTTGGTGTTGTAGGTGTAAATCCAAGTGCCGTTCAGATAGTTCAGTTCGTTTGCTTCAAAGTGGTATGGCGCTTTTATTTCAACTATTTCGCTGTCCAGCGTCTTCATGTCATTTGCCAGCCGCACGATGCGTGCGTCTCCGGGAATGTAGTCGTCGCTGTCGCCCCCGCCAAAGGAGAGCCAGCCGATGCCCTTGTCGTCGATGACTACTCCCGGATCGAAGGGAGCTTTACACTTGCCGAGTCCTGGAGTATTGCCGTCTACCACACATTTGCCCAATGGGTCTGTCCAGGGCCCCACGGGGGAAGTGGCAGTCAGCATACCTACACCGGAACCGCTGTTGGAGTAGTACAGATAGAAGTGGGTTTTGCCGTCGGCCTCCTTGCGCGAAGCGATGGAAGGTGCCCACGAAGCCATTCCCCAGGGAGCCAGAGCCTTTACATTGATTACTCCGTGATAAGTCCAGTTCACCATGTCGTCAGAAGAGACCATCGTCAGCGAATGGATGTGCTGATAGGTGTTTTTCCCGTTACGGCCCACTACATCATATTGCTGGTGGTCGTTAGTGCCGTACACATAAATGCGGCCGTCGTGCACCACTGCTGTGGGGTCGGCCATGTATTGGAAGTCGAGAAGGGGATTGGCATTGCCGGTAGAGAACTTGGGCGAGAATTCAAAAGATTCTTCCAAAGCGCTGTCTGTAGAAACCGGAATGTTTTCAGAAGAGGCAATGCTGTCTGCCCGGAAGGGGGCTAAGGGGATGCCTTCCGTTGAAAAAAGGTTGCCTTGAGCAGCGTCACTGAAGCAGTAGCGAATGGAAACCGGGCTTTCGATTCCTTTTACCGGGACAATCAGCTTTCCCCCGTCTATCCTGGCCCGGGCCTCTTGCCATTCCTGGCCGGCTGCGGCCATCATCAGCCCCTCTATCCTTTTCCCGTGTACGGCCAGTCCGTTCTTTATGTCTTTGAAAGAGATTGTCACATGGTTGCCTTTGCGGCAGGCGCTTTCAAAGACCGGGCTTTTATAGGGGCCTGCATATATATGGTATGTATCGTCCAGTGCAAGATTGGCGAGACGTTTGCCTACGCTTCTTTTGTCACGTGGATGGATGTCCTGCACATTGTCCACCAAATCTGACACGGTAATCATCTTGACCTTGTCCAGCATTTCGGGCAACATGGCCTGCTGCTCGCGTAGCAGTGCCGGTCCGTTGTCTTTGGAGTGGTATTGGAAGGGGGCTATCTGGACCAGATAGAATGGGAATTCCTTGTTAAATCCGGTACGCCACGAGCCTATCAGCCGCTGCATCACCCGGGCGTAGGAGCTGGCACGGCCTTGGTTGGCTTCTCCCTGATACCAGATGCATCCGGCAATGCCGTAGGGCATCACGGGATAAATCATGCTGTTGTACAACGTGCCTGTTTCAGCCGGAAACCAAGGATTGGATTCATACGGATAGTCGCACAAGACCGGGTCGCTCATTACGCATTCGCGGGGCGTCCATGTCTCGGCGGTGGTTCCGCCCCATGCGGCTACGATGATTCCTACCGGCACGTCCAGCTCTTCCTGGATGTTGCGGCCGAAGAAGTAGGCCAGGGCACTCGTGCTGCGCATCGTTTCGGGCGTGCACTGTGTCCATTGCGAGAAACAGTTTTCTTGAGGGAACGGGGCGGCTATTCTGGCCACGTGAAAAATTCGGAGATTGGGACAATGGGCATTTGCCGTTTCCTCGTCTCCGTTCTTTATGCCGTGATTGGCGCTCCATTCCATATTGGATTGTCCGCTGCACAGCCAAACTTCGCCTAGCATGACATCGGTCAAGGTTACTTCTGACGAGCCGCTGAAACGAATCTCATAAGGTCCGCCGGCTTCGCCGGAAGGTACACGGGCTGACCATTTCCCCGTATTATTGACTTGGGTTTTGATTATTTCTCCTTTCATCCATTCGGGGGCGATGGAAATTGTTTCTCCCGGAATACCCCATCCCCAGAAAGTAAGTTCTGAGTTACGTTGTAGCACCATATGGTTGGAAAATATGGCAGGGAGTTGTATCGCTGCTTGCAATTTCAGGATGCCGAGCAGCATAAATAAACTTAAAAGGGTAAGATAATGATGATATTTTTTCATACGAGTATTTATTTCCATAATGCAAATTAATAGCTGTTTTTAGAAACCATTACATTTTAACCGTTACTTTTTTCCCATTATAAGCCACTGCCTTTTTTGCGCCATCAGCAGTTACTATGTTGAATTTCCGTTCTTTCAACATACCGGAAAACTCTCCTTTCCGATTTTCAATAGTGAGCATGCGAGTACGGTCATTCCATTTCATCGTAATGGTGCTGTACATTCCTTTTTCATAATTGTAGTTGTCATTCTCGTCTTCGTAAAGTGTGAATTCGCCGTTACAACCGGGATACACTTTTATCTCCAAGTTGTCCCATGATTTTTCGGTGCTATACTGCACTTCGGGACCTATTGGCAGGATGGAACCTGCTTTCACATAAAGTGGTAAAATGTCAATAGGGGTATCTTTCACGATATATTGTCCGCCGGAGTGTTTCTGATTGGTCCAAAAATCATACCATTCCGTATTTTTAGGCAGATATATTCGCATAGACTTAACGGTACTGAAATCTTCTACACGGATGGTATCCGAAACTGTTTGGGTATACATGGGTTGGGTTACAGGGCATACCAATAGGGATTTGCCAAACATATACTGATTGTGGATGTTCCACACGTTGCGATCGTGGGTAAAATCCATTGCCAAGGCACGCATGAAGCTGGACTGATTGGCAGTTACCTCCCAGGCAGTTGTGTAGATGTATGGTAACAAACTGTAGCGTAACCGAATGTATTTCTCAATCGCATCGTATATTGGCTCGCCTTTTTTGCCGAATTGATAGATTTCTCTGGGAGCACCTTCCCCATGTGACCGCATCATGGGACAGAATGTACCGAACTGTATCCAACGGGCATAAAGCTCGCGATAATCCGGGTCATCCAGCATCAAGGGATATTGCCATAGGAAGAATCCGCCGATATCGCTGTTCCAATGGGGAATGCCGCATAGTGAGAAGTTTAATCCCGCAGGTATTTGCTTCTCCAAAACTTCCCATGATGCTGTGATATCTCCTGTCCATGTATTGGCACCATAACGTTGCTGGCCGGCAAAGGCTGAGCGGGTAAGGATAAATACGCGTTTATCCGAAGTTACGGCACGCTGGTGGTCGTACACTCCACCTACACTCATTAAAGGGTAGGCATTGCGTACTTTACGGAATGACCCCAAATAGGTGGGCGTGTCAAAATCTTCAGGAATGGGGTGAAAATGGTCGGGTTCGGTAGAGTCCATCCACCAGCCGTCTATACCCACAGAACGTAGGTTCTCGTTCAGGTACTTCCAATAGATGTCGCGTGCTTGCGGATGGTAGGCATCGTACACGCGGGCACCGGATGGATAGTCCATATTGGGAGGCCACTTCTCGGAACCGGATTCGGGCCATGTGCGGAAGTTGAAGAGCATGTTCCCTTTGTCTAACTCGCGATAGGGTTTGGTATGTGGTCCGAAAGCTGACCAAATGGAGATAATAATGTGGGCGTTCATTCCGTGTATGTCTTCCATCATTTTTTTGGGGTCGGAGAATTCTTCGTTCAAAAAATCCATTGCGTTCCACAGGTAGTTGCTTCCCCAGTATCTCCAATCCTGGATAATTCCATCGAGGGGCACACCCAGTTCGCGGTATTTTTGCACTACGCCAACAATCTCTTTTTGGCTTTTGTAGCGTTCACGGCTTTGCCAGAATCCATATGTCCATAATGGAAACATGGGCACTTGTCCTGTGAGGTAGCGCATCTGGGCAACTACTCCATCGGCATTTTCGCCGTACATGAAATAGTAGTCAATGCAGTCGCCGACTTCAGAAAGGAAGGATGTCTCTTCTTGATTGTCTTTGAAGATGGTTGGCGAATAGTTGTCCCAAAAGAGACCGTAGCCTTTGACGGACTGGAAGAAGGGAATCACATCCTCAAGATTGTCTTGGATAAGGCGTTTGGTCTGGTTACGTTGCGACATTTTGCCGTTTTGCAATTGTCCCAATCCATAAATAGCTTCGTCTTTCTCTAAGGTGAACGATTGATAAACGCTGAAGGTTTTTGTGCCGGCATCGTTGAAATCATCAAAACGTGCGCCTTTATTTTGTTCTTGCAACAGCGATTTTCCATCGGAAGAGGCAAAAGTTATTTGTCCGGTCTCTTCGTTGAGATGGACTGTAAGCTGATGGCTTTTGATAGTCAATATGCCCCCTTTCGAAGAGACGGATAGTTTTACTTTTTCCGGTTGCCCGATGACCGACAAGCTTTCTTTGGTATACTTCCAGCCGTCAGGCGATTTTAAGATTCTCACGGTGACAGGAGAGAAGAAGCTAATATCTATATTTATACCTTGCACAGTGCTTTTTATGCCTTGTGAGGTGCGTTGGTAGGTTTGTGCTCTGCCTTGTTCTGCTATGAAAAATGTCAGCATCAGCAGGACAAATAGTCTTAAAAAAAATCCCTTTTTCATACAATATCAGCAGTTTAACGGTTAGTGATTTTCAGTACCAAAGAAATAGGATTGGGTGTCTTGTCTTTGGGAAGGTCAATAAGCAAGCCTTTGGAAGTTCTTCTGAACTTTGCCTTTCCGCCTCCTAATAATTCTACCTTTTCGATTTCTCCTTTGCAGTAGGGACTGCCGGTAGCCAGTGATTTTATCTGTATTTTTCCGTCTGAGGGCCATTTCATGATATGGGCATACAAGTATTTCCCTTTTTTCACAAACCGGATGTCGGCAGAAGTGTAGGGTGCGTTCTTGCCTTCGTTGAATCCTGCTCCGTCCAAAGGTATTGCTGTTTCTGTGGAGGGACCTTCACCATAAATACACCAGGGACGTGTGTCGAATATTCCTTCTCCGTTCACCTCCATCCAGGCGGCTATGTCTTCCAGAATTTTTTCTTCCTTGTCGTCGATGGTGCCGTTTCCTTTCATTGGTACGCTTAGTAATAGGTTGCCATTTTTACTGACGATGTCAATGAGCATGTGGATGACGGTCTCGGCTGATTTATACCAGTTGTCTTCGTAAGCAGAGCGGTTATAGTGCCAAGTACCGAGGCAACTACAGGTTTGCCACGCCTTGTCCTGGCATTCCGATGGAACCCCTTTTTCTACATCCCATACGATGGCCTCTTTATGTTTAGCTTCCAGCTTCTTTCCGAAGACTACAGCATTGAGATTGCCCTTGTGAAGCTTCATGTTTTGGTTATAGTAGTGCGACACGACTTTCAGCCCCGTATCGTTGATGGGCCAGAAGGGGAGTACGCTGTCGTCGAAATAGACCAGGTCGGGATGATATTTGTTTATCATGTCCACTGTGCGGTCGAAGAAGTTGTCGTAGTAACTCTGCGGGGGGACAGAGGTTCCTTCGGGCCAGTCCCATGCCACCCAAGCATGTCCGCTCAGGGCATGATTCTGTACGTATAGCTCTTGCGGGTCGTAGCCTTCCCACCATTTTCCCTTGCCGTCTTCCTTAGTCACTACGCGGGCATCGTAGGAGATTCCTGCGTATGGGCCTTTCTTGTCGGCTCCTTGTGCAGTTTCATACCATGTCCAAGCATGGGAGGAGTGGATGCTGACACCGAAGGGCAGTTTGTTTTTGCGGGCCGCTTTCTCCCATTCGCCCAGTACGTTTCGCTTGGGGCCCATGTTGACGGAGTTCCATGATTGGTATTTACTGTCCCACAAGTCCATGTTGTCGTGATGATTACCCATGGCAAAGAAATATCGGGCACCGGTTTTCTTGAAAAGGGCTACCAGCCTCTCCGGATTCCATTTCTCGGCTTTCCATTCGTTGATTACATCCTTGAAGCCGAATTCCGAAGGATGTCCGTAATGCTCCAAGTGCCACTTGTAGGCAGCACCGCCCTCTTCGTACATGCCACGACCGTACCAGTCGCCGGCTTCGGGTTGGCATTGCGGACCCCAGTGTGCCCATATGCCGAATTTGGCGTTGCGGAACCATTCGGGCACTTCGTATTGGGACAATGACTCCCAGGTAGGTGAGAACTTGCCCGGTTCTGCTTTCTCTTGTTGTGCCAATGCACTGCCCCCTTGCAGGATGCAGGCGGATAGGAGAATTGTTTTAAAGATGTTTCTTTTCATACCTTTATTGTTGTTTACAAAATGTTTATTCCCTTTTTGAATGCATTGATGAACGGATTATTCTGTTTTGTCCATATACTCCATGATAAACCCATACCGGTAAGAGCGATTGCCGTCAATGGTGTATGGCTTCATGGTCTGTGCGCCCCATCCGTCGTTTCCACCTACTCCGTGTATGTTGGAGTCGATATTCAGGTTGATGAAGTCGCGTTCGGGCAGTTCGTGCGCATGCTCTTTCCCTTCCAGGTCTTCTTCCCCGTAGGGCCATATACGGAAACATAGGGGTTGCAGGCCTTTGACTTGTATTTTCCATCGCTCACTGTCTCCCAGCATGAACCAGCGTGTATCGCACCGGTTGGCATTGTCTTGCGGTACGATGTAGTTCGTGATAAATTCGTGTATGCCACACTCGTAGACTCCCAGGAAAGCAGCGCTCTTGCGGTCAGGATAGTTCTCGAACTTGCCGCGTCCGTACCAGGCTATCCGGTTCAGCGCCGAGGGCATTCTCATGCGCATACCGAATTTGGGCATCAGCGGAATATCTTCCTTTTCAGGCTGATAGGTTGCTTCTACTTGTATGCGGCCTTTGCCGTCCACAGTGTAGCGGAGATGGTAACCGGCTCCTATCCGGGGGAGGGAGAGACTGGCATCCACTATCACCATACCATCGTTTACGGTTGCTTGGTATGCCTTTACGATACGTTTTTGCTCTGCATTTTTCCAAGCGCTCAAACGTTCATTGTAGCCGTTGCGGACCTGAATGTCATTTGCCGGTTTCCAAAAATAGGGTTCCAAGGCACTGTGCAACAACTCTTCTCCCTTGACTCGCCAACTCACCAAAGCACCGGTACCTTTTTCTATGGTGAACAAGGC
>NZ_JBCNZM010000014.1:0-54319 GCF_040227615.1 Bacteroides sp. RTP31139st1_H2_RTP31139_211217
ACAGTCAATGGATATGGGGGAAGACAGACAAAGGAAAATGAGAAAAGTTAGTGTTTTAAGGGGTGGGAAACTTTAGTACATAACTTTACGGAAAAATATGTTTCTAAAATATATAAATCAGGGCAACCGCATCAAAATGTCAATAACCTGATAATCAATACTTGTCGATTTTGTATTAATAGGGATAAGTGGGGTGGATACAAGGATGAGAAGTTTCAACAATTTACAATATCCCCCCTTAAAAATGCATAATTTTGTATTTGTCTGAATAATAGCCTGTTGTCAAAAATCATGTTTCTTAAAAAATATTACCCGCAAGGGAAATTTGAATTATATGGGGCAAAAAATCAATTTTTATGGGGTAGTAGTTTCGATTTGGACCAATGGTTTTTTTAGGAAAATGGACAATAAGGGAGAGGAGGAGGTTGAAAACTACGTTTGTTTCCTAAGCTAACGTTATTTTGATGCGGTTGCCCTGTATATAAATAGACAGCTGTGGGGAAAATGTGGGGAAAAATTAGATAATTAAAAAGGCTAAATGACTGAAAATAATCACTTAGCCTTTTAATCCGTACCCAGACCCGTACTTCGTAATTGCTGCGCCCATCATTCAAGACTGTCAAATCGGGTCTTTCCTGTCAAGCCAATGATGCCTATGCGTATGCCAAACACATGGATTACGGATTTCTCGTTCCGTGAACAAACACTTTATCCGCAACTCTGCTATGTGGTGTATTGGCTTAACTCCATTTCTATGGGCAACACTTTTGTTGCAGATTTCAAGCAGCTTTTATCGAAATACCCATCAGTAAGAACTCGTTTATTAGGCTTTCCTCATAATTGGGAACAAGAGCCTTTGTGGAGATAAAATAATTGCCCTGTTTCTTAAAAAGCACTGGGGCAAACCAGCTCCGTCTTTAATTGTTTCCAATAAATGGATTGTTTCAAGCCCCTATAGAAAGAGAACAAAAATTCCTGTGTGAAAATTAATCTACGACAAGGAGCAAGCAAGGAGCAATATCAAACAAAAATCAATACCTTTGCAGTACATATGAGATAGACCAAAACAAAAGTGGAATATCGGAAACGAATAGCAAGGAAAAGAGAAGAAACGACCCAAGTTGATGTCCTTTTTGAGTTAATAATCAATAAAAGCGTTAAATCTTCACCTTTTAGAATGTGCAATTAAAAATAACAACCATATTTCTGACTTATTATCTATAAAATATTGAGTAATAATCGGTTGTAAATACATTTATAGTACAAATGACGTAAAGAATGTCAAGGTACGTAATTTGAGGGTCACGAATGGAAAAATCGCAGCAGTGCTGGATGAATGTCTTAAGAATAGCGGATTGGCTTATGTCGTAAAAGACGGGGCCATTGCTATCCGTCCAGCCAATGAAGTGAATGCTGTGAAGGCAGTAGAACAAGCTAATGTTATTTCCGGAACAGTGGTGGATGAGACCGGTGAGCCCGTCATTGGAGCCAATGTTTTGGTCAAAGGTACTACAAACGGCCAGATTACCGATTTGAATGGAGGTTTCTCTATCAAGGTGGAGCATGCATCGGCTACCTTGCTTGTCTCTTATGTTGGCTATGTTCGTCAGGAAGTGAAAGCTACTTCGGGTAAGATATTGAAGATTGTATTGGTGCCGGATGCAAATATGATGGAAGAGGTGGTTGTAACCGGTTACGGTACATTCAAGAAATCTGCTTATGCGGGTTCGGCTGCCAGTGTGAAGAATGAAAAGATTGCCGATGTGCCTTCCGTTTCTTTCCAGGATTTGTTGCAGGGAAATGCTACGGGTGTACAGTTTACTTCTGCTTCTGGCCAGCCGGGTTCTTCAGCTTCTTTGAGTATTCGTGGTATGGGCTCTTTCAATGCCTCCAACTCTCCGCTGTATGTTATTGATGGAGTGCCCGTTACTTCCGGTTCGATAAACTCCATCAGTTCGGATGGTGGTCTGGATGCCATGTCAACCGTCAACACTTCGGATATTGAGAATATTACGATTATCAAGGATGCCGCTGCTGCATCACTCTACGGTTCGCGCGCTGCGAATGGTGTGGTTCTGATTACGACGAAGAAAGGTAAAACCGGTAAGGCTTCTATCAGTTTGAAAGCCGATTGGGGATTCAGTGACTTTGCTATGGATTATCGTCCTATTTTGAGCGGAGCAGAACGTCGCGAATACATATACAATGGTATGGTTCTTGGACAACAGCGCAGCGGCAAATCGGATGCGGATGCCATAGCTTATGCTGATAAGAATATCGACAAATATGCTCCGGTTCCCTGGTGCGGCTATACGGATTGGGGAGATTATCTGTTCAAGAAAGGAAGCCATTCCAGTTATGAGGCTTCCATATCCGGAGGAACCGACAAATTCAAATACTATTCTTCATTGTCCTATCTCAACCAAGAAGGTATTGTAAAAACATCGGGGCTGGAAAGAATTACCGGGCGTTTGAATGTTGATTTTCAGGCTACGGATAAATTGAAATTCGGTGGCAACATCATGTTTACCAATCTGAATCAGGATGTATATAGTGAAGGAACCGGTTATACTGCTCCTTTCTACTCCAGCGTAAGCAAATTGACGCCTTCAGATCCGGTTTACAATGAAGATGGAAGCTATAACCAGGACTTGATTTCGTTGTCAAGAAGAAATCCCGTTCTTGCCCAGGAGTACAATTACCAGCGTGAGTATGTTACCCGTATGTTCAATACGATTAATGCCGAATATGAATTTATCAAGGACTTGAAGTTAAAGTCTATTTTGAGCTATGACTATAACATCAGTAAGGGTAAAGAATGGAAAGACTCCCGTACCTCCGACGGTGAGAAGAATAATGGTGGAGCCGAAAAGGCATATAGTGAATATAACAAGTTGGTGTGGTCAAACCAGTTGACTTACAAGACTACTATCCAAAAGGACCACAATTTGGATGCCCTTGTCGGATATGAAATCGATTCCAAGTACAATGATTTCTTGTCGGGATATGCTACTAACTTCCTGACTCCGATAAAGAATGACATTGCCAACGGGCAGACTTTAGAGAGCATAGATGGTTCTTCCAAGAGGTCAAGAATGGTTTCTTACATCACCCGTCTCAACTATGACTACAAGAACAAGTATTATCTGGGTGGGAGCTATCGTATGGATGGCAGTTCACGTTTGCACAGAGATAATCGCTGGGGAAGTTTCTGGTCTGTTTCAGGAGCATGGCGTATTATCGAAGAGGATTTCATGAAACCCACGTCCAAATGGCTGACCGATTTGAAACTCCGTGCATCCTACGGTGTGAATGGTACGTTGCCCTCCGACTTATACGGCTATATGGGCTTGACGAGCCTTAGTGGCGGCTATATGGAGAATCCTGCATTGATTCAGTCGCAGATTGAAAATAGGGATTTGGAATGGGAAACGAATTACAACTTGAATATCGGTCTGGACTTCGGCTTCTTCAACCGTTTGAACTTCACTTTGGAGTACTATACCCGTACTACTAAGAACCTTTTGATGGACTGTCCCGTATCTATGACTACCGGTTTCAGTTCCTATCTGATGAATATCGGTGAGGTGAAGAACCAGGGTGTGGAATTGGAAATCAATTCCAAGAACATTGTGTCCAAAGACTTTGACTGGTCTACCTCTTTCACCCTTTCGCACAACAAGAATAAGATTGTGAAACTGGACGGCGAACAGACCCAGATTATCAGCGGCTCGCAGATTCACATGATTGGCAAGTCCTACCGTACATTCTACATGATAGAATTTGCTGGAATCAACCCCGAGACCGGTGCACCTCAGTTCTATACCAACGACGTGGACGAGAATGGAAACTATATTAAGGAAATCACAGAGAATAACAAGGATGCCAAAGCCATTCCTCTGAAGAAACATGCCGAGCCCAATGTGACCGGTGGTCTCTCTAATACTTTGCGTTACAAGTGGTTCGATTTGAGCTTCATGTTCTCTTATCAGTTCGGTGCTTATGGATATGATAACTGGGCACAGAAAACAGAACATGGCGGCAAGGACTTTACTCTTAATATTCCGGCCTATTATCGTGACAATTGGAAGCAACCGGGAGATATCAGTAAATATGAAGTGTTTATAGAGAAGCCGGCGGTAGCCATGAATGGCGTTACCACTACCCGCCGCTTGCACAGCACGGACTTTATCCGTCTGAAAACGTTGACTTTCGGTGTGACCGTTCCTAAAACATGGACCCGGAAAATCGGCGTAAACAGCCTGCGCCTTTACGCATCTGCCAACAACTTGTGGACTTGGGCCGCTTACGATTTCTATGATCCGGAATCAGTCAGTGCAGGTACAGCCGGCTGGGGAACACCTCCTTTGAAAACAGTAACTTTCGGTCTTAATTTGAATTTCTAACCTCATAATAAAGAAACACAATGAAAGCATTAAAATATATGATGATGGGGATGTTGGTCAGCCTGACCGCCTCCTGTGGCAATGACTGGCTTGATGTTGAATCCAGTACAAAGATTCCGACTGAAACCGCCATACAGAATCTGGATGATGTGGAATATAGCTTGAACGGTATCTACGACGTGATGCGCAGTACCAACTATTACTCGGGCCGTATGATTTATTACGGAGACGTGACGGGTGACGATGCGCAGTCCATAAAGACCGGAAAGCGTACCACCAGCTACTATATGCTGGACTATACAAAGGATTCCGGTCCGTCTTCCCACTGGTCTTATGCCTATAAGATTATCCAGAATTGTAATATCATTTTGTCTCAAATAGACGGATTGGATGTCAGTGAGGATGATACGGAATACTTCAACGACCTGAAAGGCCAGACCTTGGCTCTCCGTGGATTTGCCTTGTTCGACCTGACCCGTTTCTTCGGCTATCCGTATGCCAAGGATGGAGGAGCTTCTTTGGGAGTGCCTATTGTGACCGAAGTATCCAATACGGAAAACAAGCCGTCGCGCAATACCGTTGCCCAGTGTTATGAGGCAATCATCAAGGATTTGAAGGAAGGTGCTGACCTGCTGGATGAAGAATTCAACAAGGGTAAGATTAATAAGTGGGCGGCAATGCTGTTGCTGAGTAGAGCCTATTTGTATATGGAAGATAATCAGAATGCCTTGATTACGGCTGAAGCTGCCATTGCGGGAGCGGAAAAGAATAAGTACCGTTTGTGGACCAATGATGAGTATGGCACGATATGGGGAACTGATTTTGCCTCTTCCGATCCGGGAGAAGTCTTGTTTGAGTTGGTGAATCTGACAGTGGACGGCGTTGGTAAAGAAAGTGTGGCTTACCTTTGCTGGCAGGCGGGTTATGATGATTATTGCCTGACCAGTTCTTTCTATGAACTGATGCAGGAAGATCCGGATGATGTCAGGAATCAGGCATATACGGTTGTTCCTAAGACAAAGAGAGCTTACATAGCCAAGTATCAGCCGCAGAGCGGCAAGGCTGTGGAAGATTCCAATATTCCAGTACTTCGTCTGTCCGAACTTTATCTGATTGCTGCCGAAGCGGCTGTAAAGCTCAATAACAATGACAAGGCTGTAAAGTATCTGGATGCTATTGTCAGCCGTGCCAATCCGGAAAAGACCGTGCAGGGTAAGACGGTGACGTTGGATGATGTTCTGTTGGAACGCCGTAAAGAGTTGTTCGGTGAAGGACACCGTTTCTTCGACGCCCTTCGTAATCATCAGACTATCGTGCGCAAGGAGTCGACCAAGGAATTCCCGGAAATAGCCGAGACTTCACATCTGAAGATGGTGGATGAGAGCGTATCTTTTGATTGGAACTATTATCGTGTAGTATTGCCCATTCCTAAGGCGGAGATGAATTCCAATCCGAATATGCAGCAGAATCCGACTTATGGTGATTAATTCCAAAAAAGCGAGAATATGAAGTATCAGACTACTATTGTAAAGTCTTTTTTTACTGTATTTATTCTAACTTTCATCAGTTCCGGCCTAAGTGCCGGAACTCTTGGTTTAGACGGTAAGAAGAAGGATAAGGAGAAGAAGGAGGAATTGTCGGCAGACGGACCTTATGTGATTTATGAACCGGACGGCAAGGTGTGCGTCATAAGTGTTACAGCCCAAGGGCAGATAGAAGATACGACTTATACGGTGCTTCCTCAGGATTTCACCCTTCATGTCACGGACCACAAAGGGCGTTATCCGTTTGATGTGAAGCTGCATCCGGTCAAACGTCCGGAATGGCAATACAGACAACCGGATAAAGTGTTTGTGATGTCTGACCCCCATGGCAAGTTGAATTGCGTGATGAGCTTGCTGCGAGGCAACAATGTCATTGATAAAGACTACCATTGGAGTTTTGGAACCAACCATCTGGTGGTTATCGGTGATATATTTGACCGTGGCAAAGATGTGCCGCAGATATTTTGGCTGTTCTATAAATTGGAGAAGGAGGCGGCAGATGCAGGTGGTCATGTTTCGTTTCTGTTGGGTAACCATGAACCACTTGTGACGGCAAATGATTTGCGTTATACCAAAGAAAAGTACAAGACATTGGCCCGAAAACTGGGTATGGATTATCCGGCATTGTTCGGTCCGGACACAGAACTTGGCAAATGGCTTGGTACCCGTAATACGATGCAGACCATCGGACCTAATCTGTATGTGCACGCAGGTTTGGGAAAGGAGTTTTATGACCGTGACTTGAATATTCCCACAGTGAATGAGGAAATGAGCCGTGCATTGTTCATGAGCAAGAAGGAACGTAAGGCCTTATCGCCTCTCACGGCTTTCCTATATGGTAATAGCGGACCTATCTGGTATCGTGGATTGGTACGGACGGATGCAAAATACCATCCATTGGCACAAGACTCCCTGCAACTGATGTTGAAACGTTATGACGTCGAACATATCATTGTGGGGCATACTATCTTTAAGGATATTTCCACTTTCTATGATGGACGGGTGATTGGAGTGAATGTGGATAACGAGGAAAACCGAAAGAAGAAACGTGGGCGCGCTTTACTGATTGACGGGAATACCTATCTTGTGGTAGGAGATAAAGGAGCGATGCGAAAATTGTTCTGAGGCTGTTCTCTTTCTGATTATTTTTTAGGCGTGGAAGTACGTGGATTTCACGGAGAGACAAAGAAAAACTCCGTGTTTTTCGCGTAATCCGCGCCTAAAAAATATCATAATGTAAATATGCACTCTCGGATAGCTGGGGGGGAGGGAGTGCCTTCTCAAAGAGCGGCGATAACGGCAATCTCCGTAGCATTGTCTACGATATGTGCCGGATGAAACTCTTCCAGTTCTGTGCGGGGACGGAATCCCCAGGTGACTCCGCAGGCAGTGACTCCGGCATTGGCGGCCGTCTGCATATCCACTCCGGAGTCTCCCACATATAGCACGTCTTCACGGGATATCCGGGTGATGTCCAGAATGTCATGCACCACTGTTGGGTCGGGCTTCACGTTGACCCCTTCCCGTTGTCCGAAGACGGCGGTAAAACGTATGTTGGGGAAATAATGTGAAATCAGTTTCACGGTAGCCGATTGATATTTGTTGGAAGCCACTGCCAATATCATCCCTTTCTCCTGCAACTGTTCCAGTAGTTCGGGGATGCCGGGGTAAGGGCGGCTTTTATCAGCATTGTGCACGTCATAATAAGGCACAAACTCCTTGCGGACGCGCAGGACGTTTTCTTCGCTCTTTTCCCCTTCCGGGAGGGCGCGCTCGAACAGTTTGTTGATTCCGTTGCCAACCATGAAGTTATAGGCCGATTCCGGGTGAGTGGGATAGCCAAGCGCTTGCAGGGCATGGTTTGTACTTTGTGCCAAATCGGCTATTGTATTCAGTAAAGTTCCGTCCAGGTCAAATATAATCAACTTCTTCATTGCCTTCTCTATTTTTTAGTTTGCTGCAAATATAGGGCTTTTTGCGCTCATGTTCAAATGCTGTCTCGGGTTTCATCAGGTATTTGCAGAATAGGAAGCCCTGGGCTGATAATCAGTGCGTTATTACTGCATTCCTGCTGCATGCGTTTTGCAGTAGTACTGCAGATGGAGTGCAGCGTTACTGCAAATATGTTTGCAGTGATACTGCAACTGTATTGCAGTGGTACTGCACAAGCGTTGCAGTAGTTTTGCAGTGGGTGATCGGTATATTTTTTGCCGTTCTTCCCTTTTCTTTGCACACTTTCGGGCTTTTTATGCAAAAACTTCCTATCTTTGCAGCCGAATTTTACTAAAAATAGGTATGAGTTACAATTTGTTGAAAGGAAAAAGAGGCATTATTTTCGGTGCTCTGAATGAGCAGTCCATTGCCTGGAAAGTAGCAGAAAAAGCAGTAAAAGAAGGTGCAACCATCACTTTATCGAATACACCGGTTGCTGTCCGTATGGGCGAAGTGTCCGCTCTTTCGGAGAAACTGAACTGCGAGGTGATTCCCGCAGATGCTACAAGTGTAGAAGATTTGGAAAATGTATTCAAACGCTCTATGGAAGTATTGGGTGGCCCGGTTGACTTCGTGCTGCACTCCATTGGTATGTCTCCCAATGTGCGTAAGAAACGTACATATGATGATTTGGATTACGATATGTTGGAAAAGACGCTGGACATCTCCGCTGTCTCTTTCCACAAGATGATACAAGCTGCCAAGAAACTCAACGCCATTGCCGACTACGGTTCAATTCTGGCTTTGAGTTATGTGGCTGCGCAACGTACGTTCTACGGTTACAACGATATGGCAGATGCCAAGGCACTGCTGGAATCCATTGCCCGCAGCTTCGGTTACATCTACGGACGTGAACACCATGTACGTGTCAACACCATTTCCCAGTCTCCCACGATGACCACTGCCGGTTCCGGTGTGAAGGGTATGGACAAACTGTTCGACTTCGCCAACCGCATGTCTCCTCTGGGTAATGCTTCTGCCGATGAGTGTGCGGACTACTGTATCGTGATGTTTTCCGACCTCACCCGCAAGGTCACTATGCAGAACTTGTTCCACGATGGAGGTTTCTCCAGCGTAGGTATGAGCCTTCGCGCCATGGCTACTTACGAGAAGGGACTGGATGAGTATAAGGACGAAAACGGAAATATCATTTACGGCTAATGGAACTCGCACTTTATCTTTTGCCAGTCACGCTGGGCGATACGCCTATTGAAACGGTGTTGCCTCCTTATAATAAGGAGATAATACTGGGAATCCGCTATTTCATCGTGGAGGATGTGCGCTCGGCACGCCGTTTTTTGAAAAAGGTGGACAAGGGAATAGATATTGATGCGCTGACATTCTATACGTTGAACAAGCATACGTCGCCCGAAGACATCTCCGGCTATCTGAAGCCGCTGGTGGAGGGGCATCCGATGGGCGTGATCTCCGAAGCCGGTTGTCCGGCTGTGGCCGACCCGGGAGCGGACGTAGTGGCTATTGCACAACGGAAAAACTTGAGAGTGGTCCCCTTGGTGGGGCCCTCTTCCATTATCCTCTCCGTCATGGGTTCCGGCTTCAACGGTCAGAGCTTTGCCTTCCATGGTTATCTTCCCATTGAACCGGCAGAGCGTGCCAAAAAGCTGAAAATGCTGGAACAACGCGTCTATAATGAACATCAGACTCAACTTTTCATTGAAACGCCTTATCGCAATAATAAGATGATAGAGGATATTCTTCATAACTGCCGTCCGCAGACCAAGCTCTGCATTGCGGCGAACATTACTTGTGAAGGGGAGTATATCAAAACCAAGACCGTGAGGGAGTGGCAGGGCAAGACTCCCGACCTTTCTAAGATTCCTTGTATTTTTCTCTTGTATAAATAATAGCTTCCAGGTGCTCGAATTCATATTCCAGGCAACTGCTGAAGAAGTTCCGTCCCAGGTTGTGTTCCATTTGCTGGAATGTCCATAGCTTTCCCCCCTTGAAATTCTTATTGCATAGGATGGAGTCATCGTCCAGGTCTAGTGTGAAGAGATAGACCAGGCGGTTGGTGGCTTCATTCTCAAAATGATACATGAAGTTGAAGTGCAAATGGTCTAATGGGGCGGTGGGAAGCGTTTGTCGTAAAATTCTGTGTGCGCCTTGTTCCAATGTTTCTCCATATATCAGGTAACCCTCCATCAGCAAGTCGATTTTATCTTTCTCGAAAACGTTGCATTTGGGGCGGGGGAGGAGAAACAGCATGCCGTGTGAGGCAACGGCAATCCGGATGACCGGATTGATATAGTCGTTTTTCCGGTTGATGGCTTCTGAGGCGATGGCTTTCCCCATGACATCTCCTTTGGTATTGACTATCGGTACGAAAACCGTGTGGTTCATCACTATATTGAAATAGAAAATGCCGAACTGATTGAACAGAATGCCTGATATAAAGACGAGGGGAGGCGCCACATAAAACAGAATGTGGCGGGTAGTGTCTCCCAAAGGGTAACTGACCAGAACCGCCAAGAAGATAATCAGAAAATGCAGCAGGCTTATGATAAGGATTACGCGTGAGGATACGATGGCGGCTTCTGCCCCTTGTGCAAAAAGCTGCTTGCAGCATTTCTGTGTCTGAGACATGTGGTAGTCCAGAAATTTTCTCCTATTGAGGTAGATGACGAATGGGGGAATGATGGCACTGATTTCCAGCGTGAACGGAAGCATGAAACGGGGACAGTAGTTTACGAGGAATAGGGTTGTTACCGATAACAGCAGTAACATTCCGGTAGTACAGTAAAGTATGATTTGCGGAACATGCGTTCCTCTATGCCTCACCGAATAGATGCTAAACAAGAGTCCTACACCTGCACCGATGTAGATGGACATGTCCTGCGTTATAAACTCGCATAATATGATGGATATTATAACGGGGATGAATCCCAGCGACATATTGAATCTTGATGATAAAATTCTTTGATGGCTCATTATCCGTATTATGATTTTGTCGTTTACATCATAACAACTGGGAAATTTAAATGTTTCCTATTTTACTTCTTTTTTGTATAAAATGGATCTGTTTTTCCGCATGATAAGAGGAGCGTACCAATGGAGCGCTTTCCACTTGCTGAAACCCTTTTTTCAATCCTTTCTCTCTGTAGAGTGCAAATTGTTCGGGAGTAATATATGCTGCTACCGGATAATGCTTGTGTGTGGGTTGAAGGTATTGGCCTATAGTCAGTATGTGGCAGTCCACCCGGCGGAGGTCGTCCATCAGTTCTTCCACTTCTTCCGGAGTCTCGCCCAATCCCACCATAATGCCGGACTTGGTGGTAGTATTGCTTTCTGCAATTTGCCGCAACACTTCCAGGCTTGTTTCATACTTGGCGGCACTGCGTACGAGGGGGCTGATGCGACGGACAGTCTCCATGTTGTGCGAAATGATTTCCGGTTGTGCATCGATGACTTGTGCCACGAGTTCCTTTCTTCCCTGGAAGTCGGGAATCAGCACTTCGACGGTGGTGTCAGGGTTGAGCCGCTTGATTTCCCGGATGGTACGTACCCAGTGTGACGCGCCTAAGTCGGGCAGGTCGTCACGGTCTACGGAGGTGACGACTGCATGGGAGAGTTTCATCAAGGCAATGGACTCTGCCACATGTGTAGGCTCATCGGCATCCAGTGGCAAGGGCTTCCCGCTTGCCGTGTTGCAGAACTTACAGCACCGGGTGCAGATATTTCCCCCAATCATGAAGGTTGCGGTGCCTTTCCCCCAACATTCCCCCATATTGGGGCAACGGCCGCTGCTACAGATGGTATGTAGGCAATGCGATTCGACAATGCGTTTGGTCTCGGTATAGCGCTCGTTGGCACCGATGCTTATTTTGAGCCACTCAGGCTTACGTACTCTTTCGGGCATTATTTCAATTCTTTGTTGAAGAAGTTGGTCAACCGCGTGTATAGGTGTAACCGGGTATTTCCTCCGTAGATACTGTGGTTGCGGTTGGTGTAAACCTGCATATCGAACTGTTTGCCGAGTTGTACCAGTTGTTCGGCATATTCGGCACAGTTCTGGAAGTGTACATTGTCGTCTGCCATGCCGTGTACCAGCAGCAGGTTGCCGTGAAGCTTGTCGGCACGGGTAAAGGTGGAACTGGCCTTATAGCCTTCGGCGTTTTCTTTCGGTGTGCGCATAAAGCGTTCGCCATAAACGGTGTCGTAGTAGTTCCAGTCGGTAACGGCAGCTACGGCTACTCCGGCCTTGAATACCGGTGTTCCTTCACTCATACTCATAATGGTCATGTATCCACCGTAACTCCATCCCCAGATTCCGATGCGGTTTTTGTCCACATAAGGCTGGTTGCCCATGTAGAGGGCGGTTTCCACCTGGTCTTTGGCTTCCTTGATACCCAGGTTCAGATAGGTGCATTTGGCGAATTCGGCACCCCGTCCTCCGGTGCCACGCCCGTCTACGCAAACCACGATATAGCCTTGTGATGCCATGTAGGTTTCCCAGCTTACACTGAACTTGTCAAGCACTTGCTGTGAACCGGGGCCGCTGTACTGGTACATCAGTACCGGGTATTTCTTGCCGGCAGAGAAGTCGGCAGGTTTCATCATCCAGCCATTCAATGTGGTTCCGTCGGAAGTCTGGAAAGTGAAGAATTCCTTCCGTGGCATGTCATAGCCGCTGATTTCCTGCTTCAATGCCGCATTGTCCATCAGGGTGGCAAGAGTCTTGCCGGTATTGTCGTTCAGCGTAATGACGGTCGGAGTGTCCAGATTGGAATAACGGTTCATATAGTACTTCATGTTCGCACTGAACTGCGCACTGTTTGTTCCGGCTTGTGACGATAGTCTGGTCTTTTTACCTTTCCGGTCAATCTTGTAGATGGCACTGCGCATGGGGCTTTCCTCGTTGCTGCTGAAGTAGAAGCTTCCTTCTTCGGGGTCATAACCCAGGAACTCCTGCACTTCATATTGTCCGGCTGTCACTTGTTTCAGCAGATTGCCGCCTATGCTATACCAGTACAGATGGTTGTATCCGCTCTTTTCGCTGACAAAACTGAAATTTTCCGGATAGAAGACGATGTTGTCGAATACATTCTCGCGGATATAGGTATCGCTTTCATCACGCAGAGCCAGTTTGGCTACCGTGCTGCGAGGGTCGGCAAAGTATAGGTCGAACCGGTTCTGATGGCGGTTCAGTGTCATGACGGCAAGTTTGTTGGGGTCTTGGGTAAAGCGGATGCGGGGAATATAGCCGTCTGCATCTACCGGCACGTTTATCTTGCGGGTCACTTTCGACTTGATGTCGAAGGTGTGTACGGACACTTTGGAATTTACTTCTCCCGTTTTAGGATATTTGTAAGTATACTCTCCCGGATACTTCTCGAAAGGGGTGAAGTGGGGGGCTTGTCCGGCAAAAAGAGGGAAAGAGTAGGAGGGAACATCTTTCTCGTCGAAGCGGATGAAAGCCAGCATCTGGCTGTCGGCACTGAATTCCAGCGCACGGTTGAAGGAGAACTCCTCTTCGTAAACCCAGTCGGGGATGCCGTTCAGCACCTCGTTCTGTTTCCCGTCTTCCGTCACCTGGCTTTCGCTGTTGCCGTAGAGCAGTTTTACAAGGAAGATGTTGTTGTCGCGTACAAAAGCCACCTGGTTGCCGTCCGGTGAAAATACGGGCACCTGTTGCGGGCCGCCGTCCGAAAGCTTTTCCACAATGTTGTTGATTTTACCGTCCAGATTGCGCTTTAGGCTGTAGATGTAATGCACAGCCGTATAGGAATGACGGTAGATGGGAGTTGTTTCGGTGGCAATGAGCAGCTTACTGCCGTCCGGAGCAAAGCTGTAGCTGTCGAATGTCTTGAACGTGCATTCGCGTGCGGTAGCGGCATCAAACAGCACTTCCACGGGTTTTCCCGTTTTGAAGGAGTACTTGATGATTTGTGTCCTGTCCGCATTCATCTGCGAATAATGTTCCCCGTCTCCCGGGATGGGGATAACGCCGGAAATATTCTTCGGAGTGAACTTGCCCGATACGATTTCTTTCAAATCGAGTGCCTTGCCACTTTGGGCGAAACCTGCCAGCGTACAGAGGCAGAGGAGAAGTGCGATGCTTATCTGTTTCATATCTATCTTTTATGCTTATCTGTTTCCCTATTTTTTCTGGGGAACAAATATACAACAAAGGGAAGATTTATCGAAGCAGTGGGCCGATTTTATTCTTTTTGAACAGAAAAAGCCCGTCCTGCTTCTTGGGGGCGAAGCAGGAACGGGCCTCCGTCACTCATAGATGATGATTGGATGAGATGATGATTGGAATATCTTTCGTTACAAGCACTTGACTTTTCTTTGATATTCTGCAATGGCTGCATCCAGTCGTTCGTGGGCGGTTGTGTCACCCGGAACGTTGTGCGACGGATGGATGTACAAGTGTACGCCACGGTCGGCAAGGATTTCAGCAACGGTAGTGATGGTCATCCATACCATGGTGACGAAACTCAATGTAGACAACGGACCTACCTTGTCGAAGTGGTTCTTCAAAGGTACAGAGGCGTCTACCAGGGGAACGCAGGAATCCACTACGATATCTGCCAACTGGAAGAGGTTCTTTCCGCTGGAGTGGCGGCTGGCCTTGTCGCCCGTTTCGCTGGCCGAACCGTATACGATAACTTTCATGCCGCGCTTCTTGGCTTCCAATGCCATGTCTATATTGACGGCATTGATACCGGTATGTGAGAAAATCCACATACAGTCTTTGGAATCAAAATCATAATTCTTCATGATTTCCTGGCCGTAGCCTTCTGCCCGTTCCAGGAAGAGGAACTGATGAATACCCATCTGGCCGATAATCTGTGTGAAGAATGTCAGAGGCAATTCGCAAAGTGGGTGGAATCCTACAAAGCTGCCGATACGCGGATACATTTCTTCTACGGGAATTGTTGCGTGGCCGCAACCAAACGTGTGGACCCAACGACCGGCTTCGATGGAATCTGCCATAACAGTGGCTGCTTTTTTGATGTTTTCCAACTGGGTAGCCTCCAGTTTTTCCATAATGCCATGGGCATTCTTTAACCATTCGAGTGCTAACATAACTTTTTTGTTTTTTAAGAAGTTAATAAATTTATTTGAGTGAGCGTTTATACAAAAGGAACATGACGGCAAGTGAGGCAATCATCAGATAAGGATAAAGCCCGATGCCATTGGTGTATTGGGAAACCATTCCCATCAGGCCGTTCATTGCAGTCTGGCCGACGAGGGCTATGGCAAGCGCCACGCTGAATGCTGTTCCCGATAAGGACGGGTACCGGCTTCCAAGAATGCTGAGTATCACGGGATACGTGGCCGACAGCCCCATACCTACCAGTACCATGCCGACTGCCGCGCGTGCAAACCCCGGCGAGAACATAAGGAAACAGAAGCCTATGGCAGTGAGCGTAAGGCTGTAGGGCAGCACGGTTTCCGGTTTTATCTTCTTGAATATCGCAACCTGCACCATACGTGCCACGGTCAGTCCCGTTACCATGCAGGTCAGTGCAATCAATGCCTGATTGGCCGGAATATCCGTCATCTGCCCAAAGTAACTCGTGGACCAGTTGTTGCAGACACCCTCGATGCCGCTTTGGAAAAAAAGAATGAAGCTGAGTAGCAGTAAGCTGCTTTCTTTCAGCAGTCCCAATCCCTCTTTTACCGGGAAACCTTGCGCCTGCTTAGGGGCGGGGAAGCGTACGGGGATGCAGAATATAATGCCCGCAAGCATCACTACGCCAATTCCCAGCAAGATGGTTTCGAATGAATAATGCCTGGAAAGGGAGCCCAGCAACATTGGTATGCCCAATGCGCCCAGTCCGTAGAACATGCCCAGAAAACTGAGGCGTGAGCCTTTTTCGGATTCTCCTGAGATGTCGGATACCAATGCATTGGTTTCTCCGTTGAGGATGCCTCCGCCCAGGCCGATGCCGACGATGGAAGCTTGCAGCAGTGGCACGCTTTCAAAGAAGGCAAGTCCTTCCATCCCCAGCAGTACGATGATGCAGCTGGGCACCAGCAGGGCTTTATGTCCGAACCGGTCTACGATGGGACCGAAAATCAGGGAACCGGCCAGCATGCCCAGAGGCAGGAAAGTGACCAGTGAGGTTGTCTGCAACCCGCTCAGATTCAGCTTGGCTATGAGGGATGGCAGCACTGCTCCCAATGTAATCATGGAGACTCCGAAGAAACACATCCCGATGCACGCTGCCGTGAATACGAGATTCTTGTGATAACTGTTACTCATACAAGTGATTTTTGATGGCAAGAAACGCTGCTCCTATCAGTCCGGCATTACCGGACAATTGAGAAGGTACAAATTCCACCTGCTTGATGCTGAGCGGTTGCGCCCATTTGCAGGCTTCCTTGTAAATGTCATCTATAAAGATACCGGCAGGGCCGAATACGCCTCCGCCCCAAATTATCTTCTGCGGGTTGAGCAGGCTGACCAGATTTGCGGAAGCCATGCCCCACATCTCGACAGCTTTGTGCAATACGGAGATGGCAATAGGGTCTTTTTCATTATAGGCACTGAACACATCATAGGCCGATATGCGACAGATGGGTTTCTGGCGCAGTTTTCCTTTATATGACTTGTTGGCGCGTACGGCATCGCGTACCCGTGCCCCGATACCATTGCCGGAAGCGTAATATTCGAAACATCCGCATGCGTCATACTCTTCCCGGTAGGGAGGTTGCAGGGCCATCCAGCCGGTGGCGCCGATAATGTCGTTGGCTCCGTGCAACACGTGCCCGTCGATGATGATGCCGGCACCGATACCGGTTCCCACGGCAATGAATATGGCACTGTGACATTCTTTGGCGGCACCTTGCCACATCTCTCCATACATATAGCAGGTACGGTCGCTGTCGATGTATATCTCGATGCCCGGAGGCGTTACACTGCGCAGCTCCTCATAGAGGGGGTAGTTGTCCCAGCCCGGTATGTTGGGGGCCCATACCCGGTTGGTTTGGGAGTAAACGATACCGGGGATGCAGACACCTATTCCGTCGATGTGTATACGGCTTCTGCGTGCTACGGTAAGAAGTTTGGCGAGGATATCCGCGGCGAGCTTGCCCACTTCGTGACCGGTTCTTCCTTTCAGGAGCCGTTTGCGGTTAAACATCATGCTTCCGTCCGGAAAGAAAATGGCGCTGGCTATTTTTGTGCCGCCTATGTCCAATGCGATTGTTGCCATGGTGTTATAGTATTTATAGGTTGATTCATTAAGGTTGTATGCAAAGCTATGAATTTATTTCATTCTTGAGGTGTATAAACTGAGGAAATTGTGTGTAAAAAGAGTGTCTAATCACTAAATTGTGTTTAATGTAATTACGCTTGGATGTACTCTTTCTCAACTAATTAGTTATATATCAGTGGATGAAACATTTTTTAGTGCAGGTGGAAATTCTTTGTTTTATGTTCGTTAACAAATCGGGTGGAAAGTATTCTTGTTTTTGCAGGTTCATCCCACGGAAAAATCCTATATTTGCCACTTACATAAGGAATATGTATGGAAACCAAATCTACGCTCTATAATGAGTTCCCTCTTTTTCTGAAGCGATATTTTTCCTATAAGGTACAGAAAATATCGCTGAATGCCGGTTTTACGTGCCCCAACCGGGATGGAAACAAAGGAGTCGGCGGTTGCACCTATTGTAACAACCAGACCTTCAACCCCGATTATTGCCGTACGGAGAAATCCATTACCCGCCAGCTGGAAGAGGGCAAGCAGTTCTTTGCACACAAATATCCGGAGATGAAGTATCTCGCCTATTTCCAGGCCTATACCAATACGTATGGTGAACTGGAAGACCTGAAGCGGAAATACGAGGAAGCCTTGTCGGCAGACGGGGTGGTGGGCCTGGTCATCGGCACCCGTCCTGACTGTATGCCCGACAGCCTGCTGGACTATTTGGAGGAGATGAACCGGCATACATTCCTTTTAGTGGAGTACGGCATAGAGAGTACCGACGACAAGACACTTTGCCGCATCAACCGCGGGCATACTTTCCATGCCGCCGCCGATGCGGTGGAAAGAACCACTTCACGCGGAATCCTGACCGGTGGGCATGTCATCCTCGGACTGCCGGGCGAGACGCACGAAAGTATCGTGGTACAAGCCGGCGTACTGTCCCGTCTGCCGCTCACTACCCTGAAGATGCATCAGCTGCAACTGATAAGGGGCACCCGCATGGCTTTAGAGTACCGGCAGCATCCCGAAGATTTCCATCTGTTCGGTGTGGACGAATATATCGACCTCGTGATAGACTATATCGAGCATCTGCGGCCGGACTTGGTGCTGGAGCGTTTCGTCTCCCAGTCTCCTAAGGAACTGCTCATTGCACCTGACTGGGGACTGAAAAATTATGAATTTAATCATCGGGTTCAAAAAAGAATGAAAGAACTCGGTGCATATCAGGGAAAGAAGTATGAAATGTGAGAAAAAAGAATTATTTTTGCCGCAACTTTAAATATGGAATCAATCTAAATAAAGAATAATTATGAACCCAAAAACAGTGATAAAAGGAAAAATCCACTACGTGGGAGTGAATGACCGCAATAAGCATTTGTTTGAAGGTATGTGGCCGTTGCCGTATGGGGTTTCCTACAACTCTTACCTGATAGATGATGAGACGGTCGCTTTGGTCGATACGGTGGACATCTGCTACTTCGAGGTGTATCTGCGCAAGATAAAGAGCATTATCGGCGAGCGCCCCATCCAGTATCTCATCATCAACCATATGGAGCCGGACCATTCGGGCTCTATCCGCCTGATAAAGCAGCATTACCCCGACATCATCATCGTGGGCAACAAGCAGACCTTCGGCATGATAGAGGGCTTTTATGGCGTGACGGGCGAACAGTACATGGTGAAGGACGAGGATTTTCTGGCTTTGGGGCATCATAAGCTCCGTTTCTATATGACCCCGATGGTGCACTGGCCCGAGACGATGATGACTTTTGACGAAACGGAAGGAGTCCTTTTCGCCGGTGACGGCTTCGGCTGTTTCGGTACGTTGGACGGCGGGTTCCTGGATACGCGCATCAATCTGGACAGATACTGGGACGAGATGGTGCGTTACTATTCCAACATCGTGGGCAAGTACGGCTCTCCGGTGCAGAAGGCACTTGCCAAGCTGGGCGGTCTGCCCATTTCCACCATCTGCTCCACGCACGGGCCGGTGTGGACGGAAAACATAGCCAAGGTTATCGGCATCTACGACAAGTTGAGCCGCTACGCCGCTGACGAAGGTGTGGTCATTGCCTATGGTTCCATGTACGGCAACACGGAGCAGATGGCGGAAGCCATTGCGGCGGAACTTTCTGCACAAGGCATCAAGAACATCGTGATGCACAATGTGAGCAAGAGCAATCCTTCTTATATCATTGCCGACATATTCAAGTATCGCGGACTTATCATCGGCAGCCCCACCTACAGCAACCAGATTTATCCTGAGATAGAATCCTTGCTCTCCAAGATTCTGGTACGCGAAGTGAAGGGACGCTATCTGGGATACTTCGGCTCCTTCTGCTGGGCGGGTGCCGCCGTGAAGCGCATGGGCGAGTTTGCCGAAAAGAGCAAGTTCGAGATTGTGGGCGACCCGGTAGAGATGAAGCAGGCCATGAAGGACATTACTTACGAACAATGCGAAAACCTGGCACGTGCCATGGCAGAGCGTTTGAAGAAGGATAGGAAGTAGTTGAAAATTAAGAATTAAAAAATTAAGAATTGAAGTTGAAAATTACCCCTAATTTATTAACCTAATAAAACAATCACAATGAGACTAATCATTCAACCGGATTATCAATCCGTATCAAAGTGGGCGGCACATTATGTGGCTGCCAAAATCAAGGCCGCTCATCCGACACCTGAAAAACCGTTTGTATTGGGATGCCCCACCGGTTCTTCTCCGTTGGGCATGTACAAGGAACTTATCGACCTGAACAAGAAAGGCATCGTGTCTTTCCAGAACGTAGTGACTTTCAATATGGACGAGTATGTAGGTTTGCCCAAGGAACATCCCGAAAGCTACTATTCCTTTATGTGGAACAACTTCTTCAGCCATATAGACATCAAGCCGGAGAACACCAATATCCTGAACGGCAACGCTGCCGACCTGGATGCCGAGTGTGCACGCTATGAAGAGAAAATCAAGTCCTACGGTGGCATCGACCTCTTCATGGGCGGTATCGGCCCCGACGGACATATCGCTTTCAACGAGCCGGGTTCTTCCCTTTCGTCACGCACCCGCCAGA
The DNA here is from genome assembly GCF_040227615.1 of Bacteroides sp. RTP31139st1_H2_RTP31139_211217. Lineage (NCBI taxonomy): Bacteria > Pseudomonadati > Bacteroidota > Bacteroidia > Bacteroidales > Bacteroidaceae > Bacteroides > Bacteroides sp. RTP31139st1_H2_RTP31139_211217. The sequence goes on from NZ_JBCNZM010000014.1 coordinate 20,193, forward strand.
AGACATTGACTACCGATACCATCATTGCCAACTCCCGTTTCTTTGACAACGACGTGAACAAGGTGCCCAAGACTGCCCTGACCGTCGGTGTCGGTACTGTGCTTAGCGCCCGCGAGGTAATGATTATCGTAAACGGACACAACAAGGCACGTGCCCTCTATCATGCAGTCGAGGGTCCCGTGATGCAGATGTGGACTATCAGCGCCTTGCAGATGCACGAAAAGGGTATCATCGTTTGTGACGATGCGGCCACCGAAGAATTGAAGGTGGGTACTTACCGCTACTTCAAGGATATTGAGGCAGAGCACCTGGATGCGGAAAGCTTGCTGAAATAAGCAAACTAATAAAAGTTTTGCAATTCCACCCTCACCACCCTCACCGCTTGTCTGCATCTGCTTGTTCATCGGTGTTTCAGGGGTGAGTGAGAGCAATTTAAAAGGGTGAGGGCAAATTTTGCCCTCACCCTTTTTGTTCTCCTGATTTTGGTTGACTGTTTTCAGGACAGGGCGTTATGTGATGAAAACGGGCTCTGCTCCGCTGTAAGGCTTTGGGTGCCAATGTTAAAGATACCAAATACTCACTGCAAAACCAGTGCATCGTTTTTGCAGTGCCGCTGCAACATAGATGCAGTGCCACTGCAACTGTTTTGCAGTGCTACTGCAACGCCTTTGCAGTGTTACTGCAAAAGATGTGCAGTAGGTTTGCAGTGAGGGCTTGTGATGAAAAAGCCATGGGCGTGCTTTCTTTTTTGCGGAATATGTGCTATCTTTGTCATACTTGTAATTTAAACAGTAGCAGCTATGGAATTGAGTGGCAGACGCTATCCGATAGGGATACAGAATTTTGAGCAACTGCGTACGCGGAATTGTGTGTATGTGGATAAGACGGAGCTGGTGTACAAATTGGTGAATACAGACCAAATTTATTTCTTCAGCCGCCCCCGTCGGTTTGGCAAAAGCTTGCTCGTGTCTACGCTGGAGGCCTATTTCCAGGGGAAAAAGGAACTTTTCGAAGGGCTGGCTATGGAACGTCTGGAGCAGGAATGGGAGGTTTGCCCGGTGCTGCACGTTGATTTCAGCTTGACGAAATATACTGAGCTGCGTGACTTGACGGGGCAATTGAATTTGTTTTTATCCCGTTGGGAAGAAATTTACGGAAAAAAGGAAGAGGAAGAGGGGGCGGCAGAGCGTCTGCAAGGCATCATCCTGCGTGCCTACGCCAAGACCGGAAAGCCGGTTGTAGTGCTGATTGACGAGTACGATGCTCCTCTGCTTGACAGTAATTCCGATGCCCTTTTGCAACAACAGCTTCGCAACGAGATGCGCAAGTTCTTCAGTCCTCTCAAGGGGCTGGGGCAATATCTCCGTTTTCTTTTTATCACGGGTATCAGCAAGTTCAGCCAGCTGAGCATCTTCAGCGAACTGAACAATTTGCAAAATATCAGTATGCGCGATGACTTCAGTGCCCTCTGCGGCATCACCGAGCAGGAACTGCTGACACAGTTGAAACCCGACATCAGGCAGATGGCCGAAGCCAACGGCGAAACTTACGAGGAAGCTTGTGCGCATTTGAAGCGGCAATACGACGGCTATCATTTCAGCAAGGCATGTGCGGATATTTACAACCCGTTCAGTCTGTTCAATGCTTTCAATTCCAAAGAATACAAGAACTATTGGTTCTCCACGGGCACGCCTACTTTCCTGATAGATATTCTGTGCCATGCAGACTTCGATGTGCGTGCGCTGGAAGGTGTTGAGGCTACCGATGAGCAGTTTGATGCGCCTACGGAACAGATAACGAGTCCCATCCCGGTGCTCTACCAGAGCGGTTATCTTACCATTAAGGGCTATGACCGTAATTTCCAAATCTATCGTTTGGCCTATCCCAACGGTGAGGTCCGTAAAGGGTTCATTGAATCCCTGCTTCCCTCTTACGTGCACTTGCCTGCCCAGAACAACACCTTCTACGTCGTCTCTTTCCTTCGCGACTTGATGAAGGGTGATGTGGAGAGCTGCTTGGAGCGTACCCGTTCCTTCTTTGCCTCCATTCCCAAGGATTTGGATAACAAGACCGAAAAGCATTATCAGACCATTTTCTATTTGCTGTTCCGGTTGATGGGGCAATATGTGGAGTCGGAAGTGAAGAGTTCCGTAGGCCGTGCGGATGTGGTGGTGAAGTTGCAGGATGCCGTTTATGTCTTCGAATTCAAATACGACGGTATCCCGGAAGAGGCGTTGGCTCAGATTGACAGCGAGCAGTATGCCATCTCTTACCGGGCAGACGGTAGGCGTGTGGTCAAGATTGGTGTGAATTTTGACAGTGCCACGCGGACGATTGGTGGGTGGAAAATAGCTAAAGCTGATTAGAAACTCTTGTAAGTATGCTTATGCCATATTTTTATGGTTTTCTCGTTTTTCTTCAAGTATTTTATCTGCTGCGCAATGGTATCTTACCATTTCTTATCAGGCGAGCACGGTAAGAAGAAGATTAAGATTGGTGTCCCTTGTAAAAAAATGCTTAACTTTGGGGCGGATTAGTATTAGACACACCACATGGACGAGAAAAGAGAGAGACGACAAATGCTATTGACATGCGTTGCTATAGGGATTATTGCAGCAATAATTACCGGTTGGTTCTTGTATCAGAACCGGATGGAGTTCTGGAAAACGCAGGCACGGAGTACTTTTCGTGTGGCTTTGGGAGAGGAGTTGCAGAAAAGAAATATGGAGATACCTTTCTATGTGGAGGAGAATATTGACTTATCCATCATGGATGCCAATGACCGAAAGAAGGAACTGATAAAGGTATCTATGATAAGTAAATATGGAGAAAAAAGTTTCATCATACCTTATGAAAAACATATTCATAATATAGAGCGTCTTTCTGATTGGAGGTTAATACGTTCGATTGTACTTGAAGACCACCCTTTGATTGCCGACTCCTTGAACTTGCTGTGGAAGGAATTGTTGGGGCAGATTGAGTATCCCGGAAAAACGGTAGTACGCATATCTGTGACGGATTGGTGGGAGCATGAGGCTTGTAGTTATTCCGAAGACTCTCTTTATTTGTCAAAATCGGATAGTTTGGATACTCATTATTTAGGATATAGATGCGAAGTGGGTGTCACCGGATACCTTTATGGTCCTTGGTGGATGATTTTTTCTTGGAAGGATATGTTTTTGCTGGGTGCTTTGATTGTCTGTTGCACTTTGCTGTACTTTGTGCACGACTATATGAGTCGGATTTATCATCGTCTTTTTGTCAAGGAAATATCTGTCGTTGTAGAAAAGGAAGTTCCGGTAATTGTCTGCCATGAAAGTCAATTACATATTTATCGGTTGGAGGATGGATTACGTTTTGATGCTGATTTGGATATGTTGAAAAACGGTGATTTGTGTTTGAAGTTGACTCCACTATCGGCCAAATTGCTGCGAGGTTTTTTGGATGCCAAAGACTTCAAACTGTCTAATGATGAAATTCTGAATCTACTATGGCCGGATGGTAACGGTACTTTGAATAATCTGCATACAAATATCAAAAGATTACGTGGATATTTATCTCGAATTTCAAATTATAAGATAGAAAATAAAAACTTCAGTTACCAATTAAAAAATCCCCATTTCATCGAAGAAATCCCAGAGTAAGTAGTCTCTCTACAATAGGCTGGCAATAACTGACAATGCCTGTTTTTACTTGATTGTCAGTTATTGTCAGCCCGAAAATTTGGATGAAGCTTTTGTTTTCTACACCTTTGCCACCATCATTCAAATTGCAGTTATTAATATGAAAAACATGAAAAAGAAAATCTTATTTATTGGTTTGTTTTTGGTAGCAGTCGTCGCATCCTTTCGATTAAATACCAAATGTAAAAAATTAGAGTACTTGATATTGGAGAATATAGAAGCTTTGGCATCCGGAGAATCGGGGAGCGATTATAGATGTGCTGGCGTTGGTTCTGTGGATTGTCCGATCAATCATAGTAAGGTACAATATGTAGCAACGAAATATAGCTTTGAAGAACTTTATTAACATATTGTTCTTGTTCATTGCTTTAACGGCATGTACCTCTACTCCCCACTGTGAAGGATTGTCTTATACAGATTTCTCGCAAACGCGGGAACTGAAAGGAACAGTTATTCCGCTGGATACAGCTTTGTTCCGTTACCCTTTCCGTATTCGGATACAGGGAGATAAGGCTGTGGTGATGGATTTGCATGGGACAGACTATTTCTGTCATGCTTTCAGTTATCCGGAATTTCACTACATATCCTCTTTCGGCAAGCGGGGAGAATCTCCCGATGAGCAGATTTCTGTCGAAAATATCCGGTGGTATGGGGAATCTTTGTGGTCTCTCGATGCCAACAAGTCTGAATTAACTCGGTTTGGTTGTGATTTATCCGGTGATTCACTGTTTCGTCAAGAAGCAGTGAACCTGGATAAAGATATTCTTCGGGCTTTGGACTTTGTGATGGTGGATGATTCTACCTTTATTATTCCCGATTATTCGGGAGACAACCGTTTTTGTCGGGTGAACAGGCAAGGCGGACTGTTGTATAAAATGGGGGCAATCCTTTCTTCCAATGAGGATGCCATGAAGCATGCTCGTCCTGCATTGGCGCAGGCATGGCGCAGCTTCATCGATTACAATCCCCGAAACGGAGTGCTGGCGGCGGTCACCCAACTGGGCGAAGTGCTTGAAGTCTTTAACTTGAAAGACAGCACGCACGTGGTACGTATCGGGCCTCATGGCGAGCCGGAATTCAAATTGTCAGAAGGTTATGGCATTCCTACGGGCATCATGGGCTTCAGCGATGTGCAAGTGACGGACAGTGCCATTTATGCCGTCTTTCACGGACGTTCTTTTAAAGAAATAGCCCAGAATGCACGGAAAAGCATCCAGGTGGATGGTGGACAATATATTTATGTATTCAACCTGAAAGGAGAACCTCTCTGTAAATATGTACTCGACCATTGTATCTATGGCATCTCTGTAAATGAGCAAAAAGGGACGATTCTTGCTACGGATGTAAACAAGGATGAACCGATAATAGAGTATACAATGAAATAAAAGAAAAATATAAATAGGAATGGAGAGGAACGGATGGCAAACGTCTTGTTGGTGCATGATGAGCCGTCCGTTCCATAACCCACCCAGAAAGGAGGTCGAGGCAAAGATACGGATTTGGATTGAATAAGCAAAATGTATGCTTTTCCATTGAAAGGATAGATATGGAAGACAAAACAAAATATTATTGATTAAGAAAAATAAAGAAAACAATGAAAAAGATAATGAAAATAGCTTTTGTTGCAGCATTTGCGGCAGTGGCAGGATATGGTGTTTATGCTAACCAACAATCGGAAGCTATGTCTGATTTGATGTTGGCTAATGTGGAAGCATTGGCCGACTGTGAAATAACTAAAGGTGGTAGTGTGAAATTGAAATGTACTGGTGATGGCTCTTGTAGTAAAAGTTATTTAGGATACACTTTAACTTGTGATGGTACAAAAGTAGACTAAATTTTAATTGCGGTACTCTTGCTTTAGCTTGAGTACCTTTAATTGACAATAATGAAAAAAAAAATGTGTATATTGAGTGTTGTGATATTCATAATCTTGATGTCAGGGTGTGTACAACCTAAAAGGGAAAAAGTGCCGGTTCAAATATTGGATAGAGAGCTTTTAGCAAAAGCAAAAGTGTTACAAGCAGATACAATGGGCACTTTCGATGAATTTATATATGCGAAAAAATTCTGGGTTTATGCAGATAGCATATTGATAGTACTGAACAAGAAACATAAAGATGGATATTTTGTGGAACTACATAACTTGTTTACTAAAGAAAATATTGTTAAATTGTATAGATTTGGTGATGGTCCAGATGAAATGCTTAGTGCCAGAGTTGATATGAATGGGAAAACATTACTCGTCAATGATTTCGTAAAAGGGCAAGTTGCGGTTGTGAATTTAGACTCCCTTTTGAAAAATACTACATATACAACTCTTCCTATTCGACATCGGGCAATCGGAAGTCCTACTGCCGTACCTTATGGCGATTGCTTTTTGTTGGAAAATCCATACTGTTTTGCTGATGAGAATTTGAAGATAGAGCAGAATGCTCCCCGTTTTATAGTGACAGACGCTAAGAGGTCGTATGTAGAAGAGGTAAAATATAAATATTATACAAGAAATGTGACAGTAGATGGGTGTATTATCATGAATGATTTTAATGATAGGATAATATATGCTTGTATGCATAAGTCAGCTATGGAGATTTATGACAAGGATTTAAATTTACTACGAATGATAGAGGGACCGATAGATTTGAAAACAAGATATAGTCTAGATAGTGAGTCGGATATAGGTATTGAAATTAGTTTTAAAGATTATATTCCATATGCTTATTTGACCTATTGTACTGATAAAAATTATTTTTATTTGTCTTATGTTGGTGATTATTTGAAAATAGGAATGGGGATGAAGGACTTTCCAGGATGGATACTGAAATTTGATTGGGATGGTAGACTAGTCAATTGTTTTTCGGTAAGTGGTTGTGTACGGGCTATTTCAAAAAGTGAGAAGGAACGTGCTTTATATGTGACTGTTTTAAACAGAGAAGATGTACCGGTTTTACTAAAAATGTATGAAGACGAGATTTAGTTTTTGGTTTATAGCTGTTTTGTTATTAGTGGGCTGTAGTTCTATGACAAAAAAAATGGATGGAATGATGGAGGCGAATGATATTCTACGCTTAATGGTTTGTGAAAAGATGGCGACAGACTCTCAATACGATGCATTGATGGTTAATTTTGAGAAAATATTTGAGAAAAAAGTAGAACCATTTACTGGATTTATTTATTTGTTAAATTCAAACTGCTCTTTTTGTGTTGGTCAGTTTTTAGGCTTTTTATCTTTTTTGGAGAAAAAAAATGTAGATTTGCCTATAGTGGTAATTGTGGAAGAAGGAGGTAGTGTTTCTGCGCGATTTTATATGAAACAAGTAGGTTTTAGTGAATTGGAAAAAATAGAGTTTATAGAGGACAGTAAAGGAGAAATCGTATCGGAAAATTTAGAATATTGTAGTGGAATAGTTACTTATGTAGTTGAAAATAAAAAATATGATAGTGTATTATGTGGAGAAATAAATCTTTAACGTGTGAAAAAAGGGAATCGAAACTTAATTTGTATATTTTCTATTAAGGCTAATAATCAAGGGAATTTCAATGAAACATAGCGGTAAACTGTAATGTGGAGTCATCCTGACTAACTAATTAGTATCAAGGATATATGTGAGATGTTCTATTGAAGAAAAGAGGGGAATTTTATTACTTTGAAAGAAAAATCAAAAGTAAGGAATATAAAATGGCAGATTTTAATAATAAAATTTAAATAATATATAATGAAAACATATTATTATTTGCTTATACTTTTTTTCTTGTATGGCTGTGCAAATGAGAAAAAACAGAATGTAGAATATGTGAGTGCAACTTATGAGTTGCTGGATGATGAAATAGCAACTACCATGCCGGGAACCTTACGCGTAGCCGGTGATTTTTTGGTGTGGGAGGACCCTTTTGCGCGCGACTATTTTGTACATGTGCACGAAAAAGAGACCGGTCGTAAAGTGGGAGTGATGGGAAAGGTAGGAGAAGGTCCGCGTGAATTTATCACAGGAGGTATAAATGGCTCATGTATCGACAATTGTTTTTTTGCCGTGGATGCTAATGGAAAGACGCGTGGCTTCTTGTCTCTTGATAGCTTGTCGCAAAGTAAAGATGCGTTTATTCCTATGACGGAAGAGGAACGGTTATCGCGTCCTGCCATGGCTGAATATGCCAAGAATGTGTATATTGGAGTTGCGGATGCTGGTGCGGAACATTGTTTTGAAACTCTATTGCATGGTCAGGCTTCTTCATTTGGCAATTATCCCATTCCGCAGGTGAAACAATATTTAGGGGGAGAGAGAGGATATAATGCATCTCGTGGAGTATTTGTCTGTTCTTGTTATGATTTCCCTTATTTGGCATTGTATCAGCAGGGTGAGGATGAATTTTCATTTGTATGGGAATGGCGAACGGATGGTGACGAATACGAGATTCGGAACAATGAGGTGATTTTTGACCGCAGGGTAAAAGGTGTCCGGGGACTCTGCATGAGTAAGGATTTTATTATTACATTGCAACGAGACCGTAGAAAAGATGATACGGATGAATCTACAGTGGGAAGGGATGCAAGCAAATGTCCTCGTACAGTTTTCTTGTATGATTATGATGGAAATTTAGTGAAGATTGTTGATTTGGGTATTCCCGTAATGCGTATAGCATCTGAAGAACAGAGTAATACGTTGTATGCCATAGGGGTGAATCCGGATTTTGTCTTGGTGAAATATGAATTATAAGATAGGGCATTTAATCGTTATTTGCGTTGCACTACTTCTTTGTGTGGCTTGTGGGGAACAGCGTAATGCTGTGGCTGTCATCTATAAAGAACATTTTCCTATAGATACAATGCTTCCTATTAAGACATATCCGGCAGAAGAATTGGTACGTCCCGCTCGGATGAATAGAATCAACAATCGGGTGATTGCTTTTGGGGGATATGAAGAAGTAGGAATCTATGATTACCCCGATTTAAAATTCATAAAGAAAATGGTGCTTCCCGGTCGTTTTTCTGTTTCTCAAGGAAAAGATTGTTTGTATCTTGAATCGGGAGGAGAAGTGGATGCCTATACCTTGAAAAGTGATTCCTTGTGTAAAACATCTTCTTTTGTTATTGATAAAGTAAGTGAAAATATTGGGACGGTGCAAGAGTTGAATCCCGGGGTGTATATATATGCAGATAGGAGAAAACATCCGGGAGTGTCTGAATATCATGTGACAGATATTCAGACGGGAAGGAATGTCTCAGGGGGGAATTATCCGGAAAATGATATTCGTTTTAAGAATTTGGAAAGCTTTAAATCGGCTTATTATCATTATCTGATGATGAAACCGGATAGGAGTGCTTTTGTGGTTACTTACGCTTCTTTGAGACGTATCCGGATCTATGATCGGAATGAAAATTTGCGGCATGACGTCTTTCTGGAAGGTGGGCTGGGAAATTACAAGGTAGTTCCCGCTCGCCCTTCAGAGCAGTATTGGCATTTTAGTTGCCCGTTTGTAACGGATAGGTATATTTATTTGATAAATCCGAATCAGTTGGGTGCGGGGCCTTTGCTTCCGCATTGCAATTTGTTGGTTTTGGATTGGGAAGGGAATTTGGTCGCTAAATATCGTTTCAGTGTGCTTATCAATGATATATTTGTAGATGAAGAGAGAAATATTCTTTGTGGAAGTTGCTCTGATTATGAAAGTACACGATTCTTCAAGATGGATTTATTAGATAATTGATTGAAGGTAGTTTATAAATGATAACTTATGAAGAATTTTATAATAATAATCTTAGGTTTTGTGGTATTTGCTTCATGTGGAAAATCCAATAAAGACAAATCTTTTTCTTTGTTACAGAAATGGATAGGAAAAGAATTGAGTTTGCCTGCTAGGTCGGTTTTTACGATTCAAGGAAAAGATACGGTAGAATATCCCATTCAAAACACATATAAAATATTGACTTATATTGATTCTACGGGTTGTACCAGTTGTAAATTGAAACTTGCTGAATGGGAAAAGTTTATCACCGTAGTCGATTCTATACGACCTCATACGGTACAGTTCCTTTTTTTCTTGTGTCCTAAAAATGGAATGGAGATATATCAAACTTTACGGGTGGAAAGGTTTAAACATCCGATTTGTATTGATGAAGGAGACTACTTGAATAAGTTGAATCATTTTCCTGCTGATATGGCATTTCAAACTTTTTTGTTGGATAATGATAATAGAGTTGTAGCTATGGGTAATCCTATCCATAATTTGAAAGTAAGAGAGCTCTATTTGAAGATTATACAAGGCAGAGAAGTAAAATCTGATGATGAAGACAATGTTGTTCAAACAATTGTTGATGTGGATAAAGTTTCGACATCTATGGGGAATTTCGACTGGCAAAAAGAACAGAAGGTTACTTTTATCATGAAAAATGTAGGCGATAAACTGTTGGCAATAGAAGGGGTGGATACGTCTTGTGGCTGTATTTCTGTAGAGTACTCTAAAGAGCCGGTTCGTCCGGGAATGGATTTGAATTTGTCTATTATTTATAAGGCAGAACATCCTGAACATTTTAGTAAAACAGTAAGAATACATTGTAATTCGGAGTCATCTCCGATAATACTTACGGTTTCTGGTAATGCACAGTGAGTGTTTAAAAAAGTAAAAACGAAAATTAATAAGGTATGAGGAAATCTGTGTGGTTGTTTACATTATTGCTTCTTTGCTCTTGTGTGAACAACCATCGTTTGAGTAAAGCGCTTGAACTGGCTGGGAGTAATCGGGGCGAGTTAGAAAAGGTACTTATCCACTATAAAGATAGTGGGGAGAAATATAAAGCAGCTTGCTTTTTGATTGAGAATATGCCTAAATGTTACAGTTACAAAGGGTGGCTGATAGATACGTTGAGATATTGGAAAGCAACTACGGATTCTTTTGGTATCATTGATAGTAGTCAAGTAGCAAAATGGGAGAAATATCCGGCTTCGATGATGAATAAAGAGTATGATATTCATGTTATAACTGCTGATTATCTGATTCGTAATATAGATCAAGCCTTTGTGGTCTGGAAGAAAAGGCCTTGGAATAAAGATCTTTCCTTTGATGATTTCTGTGAATTGATTCTTCCTTATCGTATCGGTGATGAAACGCTTGAAGACTGGCGGAGTGTATACAGCGAGGAATTCTCGTTTTTATTGGACTCTGTTTATATAGGAACAGATGTAATGGAAGCCACGAAGGTTGTTATGGAGAACCTGAGGGAAAGGGGATTTCGGTTTAATAATGACTTTGATTCACCTCATATGGGTGCTCTTTTCCTATTGGAGCATCGGGCCGGAAAATGTGTGGACATGTGTGATTTTGGACTTTATGTTTTGCGCTCATTAGGAATTCCGGCCACAGCAGACGTGTATTTCTTTGAATCGGAATCCCGAATGGGCCATATCTGGGATGTAGTGAGAGATTCTTTGGGAAATTTTGTTAATATAAACTCTTTCCATGTGGCTAAATTTAAGTGGGACGTGGACGGAAGAAGGATAGGGAAGGTATTTCGCTATTGTTATGGTCTACAAAAAGAGAAACTGAAGTTTCTGAGTGTGAAAGATGAGATACCTCCCTTGTTCAGACATTGTTTTGTGAAGGATGTTTCTGAAGATTATTTTAAAGATGATTTGGTGTTGGATTTAAGTGATGTAGAAGACGACTATGTATATTTGGGAGTATTTCGTCCGCAAACGGCAGGAGAGGGAGTGGATATAGCTAAATTGAGGAAAGGAAAAGCGACTTTCAATAATATAGAGGCTAAAATGATATATATGCCTCTTGCTTATGAGAATTCAACCTATAAGCCCATAGGTTATCCCTTTTTCTTTGACGGTAAGGAGGCACATCCTTACATTCCTGATTTGTCTGTAAAGGATACTGTCGTTTTAAAAAGAAAAGCTGCTTTCTTTGACTGGATTAGATACTGTTTCAATATCATGGTAGGCAGTAAATTTGAGGTGTCAAATAGAAAAGATTTTTCAGGGAATGAACCATTTTATTGTATTTGCGATACCCCACATACCAACCGTACTTTTATACATTTGCCGGAACCGGTGAAAGGACGGTATGTTAGGTTCTCTACGCCAAAAGATATACGTATTGAATTGGCCGAGTTGTCTTTCAGTTATGATGGAGTGAAGGTGAATCCTCTGAAAATAGAAGGAGATGTTTCGGAAAATAAGTATCTTAAAATAGATAATATTATTGACGGTGACGTGCTTACTTACTATTTACCTAAAAAGGGAGGTGCTTCTATGGTGATTGATTTTGGTAAGGAGATATGTTTCAATGAATTGATGTATATGCCCAGAAATGATGATAATTTTGTCCGTATAGGCGATGTTTATGAGTTGTTTTATCATGGGGGAAAAGATGGATGGATTTCGTTGGGACAGAAAAAGGCTACCGATACTTTTTTGGTGTATGACAACATGCCTAGGGGCGCACTTTTTTATCTTCATGACATCACACGTGGCAAAGAGGAGCAAGTATTTCGGATTGAGAACGGAAAGCAGGTTTTCATATCAAATTTTGGGAAATGAGGTTTCGGAATAATTTATTCTTGCGTAAGTTGTTGGCTTGGGGCATTAATTTAGTCTATGGATTGTGTTTTGTGGCTCTTTGGGGACTGTTGGCTCAGTTGTTGCTTGTCACTTCCTTTAAGATTCCTTCTGATTCGATGGAACCTTCCTTGTTGGCAGGAGACTATATTCTGGTTGATAAGTGCTCAAAAGGAGCGAGGTTGTTCGATGTGTTTGCCGCATTGGAAAGGAAAGAGGTTAAGATTCATCGTATGCCCGGATGGAGGGAGTTCAAGAGGAATGATGTGCTTGTATTCAATTTTCCTTATCCGGGAAGTTGGGACAGCATTGCCTTTGATGTAATGTCATATTATGTAAAGCGTTGTATAGCAGTTCCGGGAGACACTTTGGAAATCAAGGACTGCCATTATAGGGTGAAAGGGCATGACGGATACTTGGGGAATACTGCTGCACAAGATAAATTGCAAAAATTACTTGACTCCGAGGAATTTGTGAATAGGGGAATAGTGGTTGAAAGTTATCCTTTTGATAAAGAACTGGGCTGGAGCATTGCCGAATTTGGACCATTGTACATACCGGCTAAAGGAAGTGTAGTAGAGATGGATTCACTGAACCGGATGCTTTATAGAAATCTGATAGAATGGGAACAGAAGGAGAAACTGACGTTCAGGAGGGATACTGTATTGTTAGGAGACAGTGTTATAAGCAGATACTGTTTCCGTGAGAATTATTATTTCGTATCCGGTGACAAGATGGAGAACTCGAAAGACTCACGCTATTGGGGATTGTTGCCTGAACCTTTTATTGTAGGCAGGGCTCTACGCATTTGGAAATCGAAGGATGATATGTCAGGAAGTATAAAATGGGAACGGGTATGGAAGAAAATAGAATAAGGCAAATAAAGGCTGTCGTTACTTGGACTGTGCTTTGGATGGCTGTTCTGGTTTTATTGTCAATGGTATGCGTAGCTTCTTCAGGGTTACTTCCTGCTGAAACTGTCGGGCAGTGGGTCTGGTTCGACAAGGCGTCCTTCTTGTTGGCTGGATGTATTCTATCGGCGCTTATCTTTAAGTCTAAAGGGGATTTTATAAGTTTGGATTCTGTGATTTCCTGGGTATTGGTTGTGTTGGGAGGATCTGAAGCTATTTTAGGGTTGCGCCAACTCTATGGCTTTGCAACTTCCGGTCACTCTATGTACGCCTTGACGGGTTCTTTCTTCAATCCGGGACCTTATTCGGGCTATTTGGCTATGATACTTCCGGTATGTTTGTATCAATGGCTGGTTTGTGGCAGGAGGGGGGGACGTGTTGTTGCCGGTGGTGTGATGCTGCTTATCCTTTGTGTGCTTCCGGCAGGAATGAGCCGTTCGGCATGGTTGGCGGCAGGAGTTTCCTGTCTGTGTGTATATGCTTGGCATATGGATTGGACGGATAAGTTCAGATTATTATGGCAGCAGCAAAGGCAGCGTGTGGTGATGGTAGTGGTCGGTGGATTCTGTGTCTTGCTATTGGCGGGCTATTTACTGTTTGTCTTGAAACCCGATTCTGCACGTGGCCGTCTTTTCATGTGGAAGATAACTTGTCGTGCCATTGCAGAAAAGCCGTTGACCGGATATGGGATTCATAATTTCGCAGCAGCCTATGGAAATGCGCAGGAAACTTATTTTGCAGCAGGTGATTATGAACCGTGGGAGGAACGTGTGGCGGGAAGTCCGGAATATGCATTCAATGAATATCTGCAGGCTGCGGTCGAACTGGGCATTCCTTTGGCGGTATGTCTATTGGTTGTGGTCGTGCTGTGTTTGTATAGGGGAGTCCGTAAAGGACGTTATGGTATCTGTGGGGCTATTCTTTCTTTGATGATATTCTCTTTTTCCTCCTATCCGCTACAACTTCCGGTATTTATCGTTACATTTGGAGGATTGCTTGTGGCGTGCTTGTCCGGTGCCGACCGTTGGCAATGGTTGGGGCTGGCTGTATCAGTAGGCATCATTGGCGGTTTTCGCCTGAAGAATGACTTGCAAGTGGAGCAGGCCTGTCGGGAGTGGATGAATGCGCGGGTGCTGTATAATGCAGGTGCGTATCAATCGGCAGAGAAAGAGTACGGGCGCCTTTATCCTCTGTTGAGGGACCGGGCATCTTTCTTGTTCGAATATGGGCATGGATTGCACAAGCAGCAGCAGTTCAGTAAATCCAACCGTATTTTGAAAGAAGCTTTACAGCGTAGTTGTGACCCCATGATACTGAATGTGATAGGCAAGAACTATCAGCAGATGGGTGATTGCTTGTCAGCGGAAGACTGGTTTATCCGTTCCACCCATCGTTTGCCGGGACGTATTTATCCCTATTATCTGCTTGCGAAGCTTTATGCGGAACCAAGCTTCAGGCAACCGGACAAGTTTGAAAAAATGAAGTGGATGGTATTGACGAAAGAGCCGAAAGTGCATTCTACGGCAATACGACAGATGAGGGAGGAAATAAAAAAGATTCAGCTTATTTTTGTCCATATTAAAAAAGATGAATAAAAACGGAAAGTGTTAATAATGAGTGAACTAATTGCTAAAGTGCTATGAAAAAAGTGTCCACATGCAAATATCGGTTCGTTTTTTTGAAACGATTAATTTTATCAATTTATAATTGAGTATGAATATGAAGACACAGAACTATCGATACCTGCTATGCATGGCCGTTGCCCTGCTTGCCGCCTGCTCCGATGCCGGAAAGGGAAAAGAGTCCGAGGAAGGGGTGGCAACCGTCCTGCCAAGTGAAAGCAATGAAGTGACCGTGAAAGTCCTGAAGCGGGCGACCTTTGAGCATGAACTGGTGAGCAACGGAAAAGTAACCGCCGGTGCCATGGCGGATTTGCGTTTTGAGACCACCGGTGTAGTGGCACACATCTACGTGAAGAACGGTGACCCGGTGCGCAAAGGGCAGAAACTTGCCGAACTGGATAAGTTCCGCCTGAAGAACAAGACCGCGCAGGCCAAGGATGCCTTGGAAAAAGCGGAACTTGAGCTGCAGGATGTATTGATAGGGCAAGGCTATCCGGTGGGGGATGCCTCCAAAGTACCTGCTGACATCATGAAGCTGGCCCGCGTGAGGAGCGGTTACGACCAGAGCCTCGCCCAGTATGAGCTTGCCGCGTATGAAGAGGAACACGCCACGCTGGTTGCGCCTTTTGACGGGGTAGTGGCGAACCTGTTCTCCAAACCGTTCAACGAGGCAAGTACCTCGGAAGCCTTCTGCTCCATTATCGGCACTCAAGGTATGGAGGTGGACTTCACGGTGCTGGAAAGCGAACTGCCGTTGATAAAGAGTGGCGACAAGGTGATTGTTACCCCTTATTCGGATGCCGGTTCCAGACAGGAGGGGCGCATCACCCAAATCAATCCTCTGGTGGATGACAAGGGGATGGTTAAGGTGAAGGCTACCGTCAATGGCAAGGGACGGCTGTTCAGTGGGATGAACGTGAGGGTGAACGTGCACCGCTCTCTGGGCGGACAGCTTGTAATCCCGAAGAGTGCCGTGGTGTTGCGTTCGGGCAAGCAGGTGGTGTTTACCCTGAAAGACGGAAAGGCGCAGTGGAACTATGTGCAGACCGGTCTGGAGAATGCGGAAAGCTATAGTATGGCCGACGATGCCCTGAAAGAGGGCGATACGGTCATTGTGACGGGAAATGTGAATCTGGCACATGAAGCACCGGTGAAGGTGGTTGATAGATAATGAGTGATAAGTGGTAATTCAAAATTCATAGTTCAATTGATAAAGTTTTTGATACAGCGGCCTATTGCCGTACTGATGGCATTTACAGCATGCTTCATTGTCGGGCTGGTGACTTACTTCACCTTGCCGGTATCCTTGCTGCCCGATATTGCCATCCCGGAAATTACAGTGCAGGTGTCGGCGCAGAATACCTCGGCGCGTGAATTAGAGAATACGGTGGTGAAACCTCTGCGGCAGCAGCTCATCCAGGTGGCGAAACTGAAGGACATGGACAGCGAGACGCGCGATGGTGCAGGCATCATCCGCCTGGGCTTCGACTTCGGTACGAATACCGACCTTGCCTTCATAGAAGTGAACGAGAAGATTGACGCCGCCATGAACTATCTGCCCAAGGATGCCGAACGCCCGAAGGTGATAAAGGCAAGTGCGACGGACATTCCTGTCTTCTACCTCAATCTGACCCTAAAAAACGACAGTGCATACGGCAAGGTGGACGAACGCGCGTTTCTTGATTTGTGCGAGTTTGCCGAAAATGTCATAAAGCGTCGCATCGAGCAGTTGGCGGAAGTGGCAATGGTGGATGTCACGGGTTTGGTCGAACGCCAGTTACAGATTGTGCCCGACCCGGATAAGCTTGCTGTGTTGGGGTTCTCCATTGAAGACATAGAAAACGTGCTGGCGCAAAACAACGTGGAGCCGGGCAGCATGACTGTGCGCGACGGCTACTACGAATACAACATTAAGTTCTCCACCCTGCTGCGGACAGAGGAGGACGTGAAGGGCATCCTGCTGCGCAAGGAAGGACGTATCATCCGCTTGGGAGACTTCTGCCGGGTAGAGATTGTTCCTGCCAAGGAGAAAGGTGTCTCCATGAGCAATGGCAAGCGTGCCGTTACCCTTGCCGTCATCAAGCAGGTGGACGAGAATATGGAAGACATGAAGCTTGCCATCAACAGTACGATGGACTACTTCAAGAAAGTATATCCCGACATTGATTTTAGCATCAGCCGTAACCAGACGGAGTTGCTGGACTATACCATCTCCAATCTTCAGCAAAATTTGTCGTTGGGTTTCCTGTTCATCTGCATTGTGGCGGTACTCTTCTTGGGTGACATCAAATCACCGTTCATCATCGGATTGAGTATGGTGGTATCTATTGTCATCTGCTTCCTGTTCTTCTACTTGTTCAAGATGTCACTCAATATCATTTCTTTGTCGGGATTAATCCTGGCGTTGGGTATGATGATTGACAGTAGTATCATTGTGACGGAGAACATTTCGCAGTATCGCGAACGGGGCTATTCGTTGCGGCGGGCTTGCGTGACGGGAACGAGTGAGGTGATTACGCCCATGCTGAGTTCGTCGCTGACCACTATTGCCGTATTTGTGCCGCTGATATTCATGAGCGGCATTGCAGGGGCGTTGTTCTACGACCAGGCATTCTCTGTTACGGTAGGGTTGCTGGTTTCCTACTTCACGGGCATCATGCTGCTGCCAGTCCTCTATATGCTGGTCTACCGGATGGGGTTGCGCGGCAGGTCGTGGTTCTCCCGCATCCGCATCAACAATCCGTTGAAGGAACATACGCTGGACCGTTTTTATGATGCGGGCATCGACTGGGTATTTTCCCACAAGACGGTAAGTATCATATTCTGTGTAGTTTCTGTTCCTCTTTGTGTCTTTCTGTTCTATTCCATAGCCAAGGAGCGTATGCCGCAGATAGACCAGAATGAACTGATAGTCCATGTGGAATGGAACGAAAATATACATGTGGACGAGAACCGGCATCGTGTGAATGTGCTGTTCGGACAGTTGTTGGACAAGACTGTGGAACAGACGGCTGCCATAGGCCAGCAGGACTATCTGCTGAACCGTGAGCAGGCTCTCTCTTCTTCGGAGGCAGAATTGTATTTCAAGACTTCCTCGCCTGACGGGATTGCTCCCTTGCAGAAGCAGGCGGGCGAGTGGTTGACACGGGAATATCCGTTGGCGACAGTCTCCTTTTCTCCACCCGAAACCGTGTTCGAGAAGCTTTTCGTGACCGGGGAGGCCGATGTGGTGGCGGGACTTTATGCCCGCAATAAGGAGAAGGCGCCGGCGGCGGAAGAATTGCGCGGACTGGAACAACAGTTTGCGGAGCTTACGGGGACAGCGCCCGTAGGTATCGCTTTCGAGAACCAGCTTGACATAAGCATCCTGCAGGAAAAGCTGTTGCTCTATGACGTTTCGTATGACGAGCTTTACCGTACGCTGCGGACAGCGTTCAAGGAGAACAGCGTAGCTATGCTCCATTCCTACCAGCAATACCTGCCTATCAGCATTGTGGGCGAGGAGCGGACAGTGAATGAGGTGCTGCAGCAGACATTGATACAGACCCGTCCGGACAGTAAGGGCGAAGTGGAGTATATTCCGCTTCGGGAGCTGGTAAAGGTGCGTCCGGCTGAGGACTTGAAAACGATTACGGCAGGACGCAACGGTGAATATATACCGTTCCGTTTCTATGAAGTGGACGATGCTCCGGAGTTGATGGAAAAGGTGAAGCGGGAGGCAGATGCCACGGGTGACTGGGATACGGCCTTCTCCGGCAGTTTCTTCTCCAACCGCCAGATGCTGGACGAGTTGGTGGTGATTCTTTTCATCTCTGTCCTGCTGATGTATTTCATTCTTGCCGCCCAGTTCGAAAGCTTCGTGCAGCCGCTCATCGTGCTGCTGGAAATTCCGATAGATGTGGCGTTTGCCCTGCTTCTGTTGTGGATATGCGGGCATACCCTGAACCTGATGTCCGCCATCGGACTGATTGTGACGTGCGGTATCATCATCAACGACTCCATCCTGAAGCTGGATGCCATTAATGAATTACGGAGGGCTGGTATGCCGTTGCTCGAGGCCATCCACGAGGCGGGGCGCAGAAGGCTCCGGCCCATCATCATGACATCGCTCACCACCATTTTCGCTATGGTTCCGCTGCTGTTCTCGTTCGACATGGGCTCGGAGCTGCAGAAGCCGCTTTCCATAGCGATGATTGGGGCGATGTTCGTGGGGACACTGGTCAGTCTGTTCATCATCCCGTTGATATATTGGTTTATTTATAGAAAAGAAAGAGCATGAAGAAATTAAGTCTTATACTTTTGTTCAGTCTGGGAGCCCTTTCCGCTTTTGCCCAACAGCGGATAACGCTCGATTTGCAGCAGACCATTGCCCTGGCGAATGACAGTTCGCTGGAAGCCTTCCGCACCAAGAACATGTATCTGGCCGGTTATTGGGAATACCGCACCTATAAGGCAAACCGCCTTCCCAGCCTGACGCTGAACATGACTCCGGCACAGTACAACCGCGATATCACCAAGCGTTACGACTCCGAACAGGACCTTGACATCTATCGCAGCCAGCAATCCTTCTATGCATACGGCAATCTTGCCGTCAGACAGAATTTCGACTTGACGGGCGGTACGTTCTATCTGGATACGGAGCTGGGCTATATGCGGAGCTTCGGTGGAAACAAGTATACCCAGTTCACCAGTGTTCCGGTTCGTTTGGGCTACTCGCAGAGTCTGGTCGGTTACAATCCTTTCCGTTGGGAACGCAGGATTGAGCCGCTGAAGTACGAAAAGGTGAAGAAGGAGTATATTTACAATGCAGAGCGAGTATCCGAGCAGGCCACTACCTATTTCTTTGCGCTTGCCATGGCACAGGCGGAATATGACTTGGCCAAGGACAATGCCGTCTCCACCGATACCCTCTACCGCATCGGCATGCAGCGCTTGAAAATAGCCGCCATCAGCCGTGCCGACCTGCTGACGCTGAAACTCGACGTGGTGAACGCCCGCAATACTTTGCAGAATGCCGCCAGTGCCTTGAAGCGCGCCATGTTTTCGTTGGCATCTTTTCTGAATATGGAGAAGAACACGGATATCAGGGTGTCGCTTCCGGGACGTCCGAGGGCGCTGACCATACCGGTTGATGAGGCTTTGCTGGCCGCTCAAGCCAACAATCCGGAATTTCTGGGGCTTCGTCAGGAAGTGCTGGAAGCCGAGCAGACAGTAGACAAGACGAAGAAGGAATCGCGCTTCAACGCCAGCATCAACGCCAGCGTCGGCTTCAACCAGGTGGCAGAGAAATTCGGTGAAGCATACAGGCATCCCATGCAGCAGGAGATGGTGTCGGTCAGTGTCTCCATTCCACTGGTGGACTGGGGCGTGAGGAAAGGCAAATACAACATGGCGAGGAACAATCTGAACGTGGTGAAGACTTCTGCCCGGCAGAGTGAAATCAGCATTGAGGAGGAGGTTATCATGACCGTCAGCGACTTCAACGTCCAGCAAGCCCTCGTCGCCAGTGCCGAAGAGGCCCTCGACCTTGCCATCCTGGCGTATAACGAAACCCGCCAGCGCTTCATTATCGGCAAGGCAGACATCAACAGCCTGACCCTCTCGCTGAACCGCCAGCAGGAAGCGCAACGCAATTACATCTCCGCCTTGCAGGACTACTGGCTGAATTATTACAAGATACGGAAACTGACGTTGCACGACTTTGCCAGCGGATTTTCGCTGTCGGAAAAATTTGATTATAATAACTGATGAAACGAGTTTCTTCCTTCACCGTCATAGTGGCGTTTGTCTGCCTTGCTTTGGTAGGGGTGGCGTTGATACCGCTGCTCCCCGTCAAGCTGAATCCGTCACGCAGCCTGCCCGGCTTCACGGTGGGTTTCAGCATGCCTGGCACTTCGTCGCGGGTGGTGGAGATGGAAGTGACCAGCAAGCTGGAATCCATGCTGGCGCGTATCCGCGGAGTGAAGCGGCTGAACTCCACCTCGGGCAACGGCTACGGCAACATTACTGTGGAGCTGGACAAGCATGCCGATGTCGAGGTAGTCCGCTTCGAAGCTTCCACCATCATCCGGCAGACGTGGCCCCAATTGCCCGAAGGTGTCAGCTATCCCACCATTCACATGAAAGTGCCCGACGAGAACGCCTCACGCCCTTTCATGTCCTTCACACTGAATGCCCCTTCCACTCCGATATTGATTCAGCAGTATGCCGAGGAGCATATCAAGCCGCGGCTGGCAAATATTCCGGGTATCTATAAGGTGGAACTCAGCGGTGCCACGCCCATGGAGTGGAGACTGGAATATGACAGTGAACAGTTGCGCTTGCTGGGTGTGACCCTATCGGACATCAGCGAGGCAGTACAGCGGCATTACCGGAAGGAATTTCTGGGTACGCACAATGTGGATACAGGTAACGGTAGCCGGGAATGGATACGCCTGGCACTGGTGCCGGAGAGCAACTCCCTTGGTTTTAATCCTGCTGCCATCACCGTGACGGCTACCGACGGGAAACTGCTCCGCTTGGACGAACTGGTGTCGGCTGTCCGTATGGAGGAGGAGCCGCAAAGCTATTACCGCATCAATGGGCTGAATTCCGTCTATCTATCCATTACTGCGGAAGAAACTGCCAACCAGTTGCAACTGAACCGTGCCGTGATGGACGAGATGGAAGCTGTTCGGCAGGTACTTCCTGTCGGATATGAAGTGCATACCAGCTATGATGCGACCGAGTACATACGGGAAGAACTGGACAAGATTTACTTCCGTACCGGTTTGACGGTACTCATCCTGCTTGTATTCGTATGGCTCATTACTCGTAAGTTGAAATATCTTTTTCTGATAGTTACCAGCCTGGCTGTAAATATAGCGGTGGCACTTATCTTCTACTACCTCTTCGGACTTGAGATGCAGCTTTATTCGCTGGCGGGTATCACTGTCTCGCTGAATCTGGTGATAGACAGTACCATTGTCATGACCGACCACATTCTGCACCGGCGTAATCTCAAGGCCTTCCTGTCGGTGTTGGCGGCAACCCTCACTACGATGGGTGCGCTTGTTATCATTTTCTTCCTTGACGAGAGGATACGGCTCAACCTGCAGGACTTTGCAGCGGTAGTGATCATCAATCTGGCTGTTTCCTTGATGGTGGCATTGTTCTTTGTTCCGTCGATGATTGAGAAGATAGGACTGGTGAGGCGGATTACGGGGAAGAAAAGGCGTCTTGTCTTGCCGGGGCTGACGCAAACATTCAAAACAAGGTTGGGACGGATTTTCAGACGTTTCCCCGTTTATTTCTCCTGCTGCTACTCTGCTCTCATCCGTTTTCTGTGCCGTTGGCGCTGGGCTGTATGCCTGCTGTTGCTGTTGGGTTTCGGTCTGCCTGTTTTTCTGTTGCCCGACAAACTGGAAGGAGGGGGAAAATGGGAAGCTGCTTACAATAAGGTATTCGGTTCGGATACCTATAAGGAGTCGGTGAAACCCGTTGTGGACAAGGCGCTGGGCGGCAGCTTGCGGCTTTTCATACAGAAGGTGTACGAAGGCAGTTACTTCACCCGTAATGAGGAGGTGGTGCTCTATGCCAACGCCAACCTTCCCAATGGCAGCACCCTCGAGCAGATGAACACTTTGATGAAACGTATGGAGACCTACCTCAGCCGGTTCAAGGAAATCAGGCAGTTTCATACTTCCATCTACAGCCCCCGGCGTGCCAGTATGCAGATTTATTTCAAGAAGGAAGCCCGGAACAGCGGTTTTCCCTATACACTGAAAGCCAATATGATAAGCAAGGCACTGGAACTGGGAGGCGGCAGCTGGGGCATCTACGGATTGCAGGACCAGGGGTTCAGTAATGACGTCCGCGAGAGTGCCGGCTCCTACCGCATCAGGATGTACGGCTACAACTACGACGAACTCTATGAGTGGGCGGAGAAGCTGAAGGCCAAGCTGCTGACGCACCGGCGTATCAAGGAAGTGCTCATCAATTCGGAGTTCTCCTGGTGGAAGGATGACTATCAGGAATTCTACTTCAACCTGAACAAGGAGCGCATGGCGCAAGAGGGCATCGACGCGCAAGTGCTTTTCTCTGCGGTGCGCCCCATCTTTGGCAAGAATCTGGAGATTGGCTCGGTAGCGGCCGAGCAGGGAACGGAGAAAATCAAGCTCTCTTCCCGCCAGTCTGCCGAATATGACATCTGGGCGATGCAGTTCTTCCCCTATGGAGTAGGAAACGGCAAGCATTACAAGCTTTCCGAACTGACTACTGTGGAAAAGGGACAGATGCCGCAGGAGATTGCCAAAGAAAACCAGCAGTACCGCCTCTGCCTGCAATACGAATATATCGGCTCCAATGAGATGGGCAACAAGATACAGAAACGTGTCCTGGAGGAGTTCAACAAACTGTTGCCGATGGGTTATACAGCCGAGTCGGACAGCAACAGTTGGTCATGGGGCGAGAAGGACAACCGCCAATACCTGCTTCTGCTGGTGGTGATAGCCATCATCTTCTTTACGACCAGCGTTCTGTTCAACTCCCTGAAGCAGCCGCTTGCCATCATCTTTGTGATTCCGGTTTCTTATATCGGGGTATTTCTTACTTTCTATTGGTTCCGGCTGAACTTCGACCAGGGCGGTTTTGCCTCGTTCGTCCTGCTGTGCGGCATCACGGTGAATGCCAGCATCTATATCCTGAACGAGTACAACAGCATCCGACGTCGTTTCCCCCGTCTTTCCGCTCTTCGTGCCTACGTCAAGGCGTGGAATGCGAAGGTCGTTCCTATTTTCCTCACGGTAGTTTCTACCATTCTGGGATTTATCCCTTTCATGATAGGTGAGGACAAGGAAGCTTTCTGGTTTCCATTGGCGGCGGGTACCATTGGCGGACTGGTGATGTCCGTCATCGGTATCTTCTTTTTCTTGCCGGTTTTTGTGCTGAAACAGCGTGATTTTCTTAGGAAATGATTACTTTTGCTCGATTTTGTTACCTGAATGGATACTTGAATTTTAAATATGGAAAGTGCGGAGTACTCTTTGGATGAGTTATTATGTCAGTCTCTTCTGTTGTTTCGTCAGTATCGGTTTTATGATGCTCCAGAATGTGGAGAAAAGGCATTCCGGATATTGGAGGAAGCCCATGTATGGATGGGGCGTACGCAAGAGTGTGTGGATATGGCGAAATGGGGGTGCGTGATAGAGTGTCTTGCGCAGAAATACTACATAGAAGATGATACGGATGCGATTCTGGAAGAAATTGATGCTGCCTTGGTTGCGCATTGGAAGAGGATAGAGAAAATCCATGCAGAAGTCACCACCGTTTATTTATGGCTGGGGTACTATTTCCTGCTACGTTTCAGAAACCGGGAATCCCGTTCCCATTCCCGTTGTAAACAGATAATGTCCAGCTTGTTGTGTGCTTTGGTCGAAATCTTCCGTAAGGTGGAGAAGGGGGGAGCCCCGACAGAAGTCTTGTCACATCTTTCGGTAGATGTTTGGGGAGAGACCGTCTGCTGGATGGAGCAGGTACATGATTCCCGTCTTTGCGAGAAGCAGTCGTCAGCTTTGCTGGCACAACTCTATAACCTGAAAAGTGTGGAGTTGGAAAAAGGTCTGGGAAAGCAGGATGCTTTGCTCCAGCAGATTCTGGAGTTTTATTGCTTTTAAGGGAAAATTATCTCTGCTTAGTTTTATCATTTCTGCTTCCACACTTCCACCTACTTCCTGCATCCCTTTATTCATCGGCATTACAAGTGCTGTGGAAGCAACTCAAAAAGGTGGAAGCAACTTTTGCTTCCACAGCGGAAATACGCCGAAAAGTAAGTTAATATCTTGTTTGTTAGTGTATTAATAGAATGTACAGCATTTTGCAAATATCTTGTTTACACGATATGCGTTTCGTGTAAACACGGTATTAACTTCGTAAAAGACCGTTTACCGATAGACTGCAGCTGGGCTCATAATAGGAATAAGATAGGTGCACAGTATGGGGAAACTATGAGTATAATAGGTGTTCAACGGTTATGAAGCACCTTGTTGACGGTCGTTAGTCGAGTGGTTGACGGCCGTTGGCAGAGCGCATCACGGCCGATAGGCGCTGATAACTCCGTACAGAAAATGGAAAGGAAGCCTATGTAAGGGGAAACAAGCTCTGAGCTATTTGTTTTGTTTGTCACATTTATCTTGTTTTTGTACATTGTTGAAGCGGTTTTTTGTATCTTTGAAGGGAGAGGCCGTAAAAAAGCTTATTCTCATCCAAAGTTTAATTATATATACATGGATTATGAAGCGATGTATAGTACTGTTCATAACATTCTGCTGTGCAGTTGTTTCTAATGCGCAGACAAATGGCATTGTGACTGATGGGGAAAAAGGATTGCCGTTGGCTGGTGTGAATATTTATCTCCAAAAGGATTCTGTGTATACGCAATGATAATCTGGTAAAGAACATGTTCATATGAAAAAACTGTTATATCTTGGGCTTTTGTCCGTTTGTGTACTGTTAGGTTCTTGCGTAGAGAAGAACGTATCCAATGTTTTTGATAAGGTAGAGAGGTATATGGATGTATATCCTGACAGTGCATTACTGCTGTTGGAGCAAATTCCTCATCCGGAGAAGCTTCGTGGAAAGCAGCGGGCAGACTATGTGCTGCTGTTGACACAAGCCCGTGATAAGAACTATCTGGATAGCATGCAGTCGGATTCGTTGATAAAGTTGGCGGTAGATTATTATAAGAATGGGGGTGATAACGTGAAAGCGGGGAAGGCATTGTTTTATTATGGCAAAGTGATGGATTTGCAGGGGAATGATACGCTGGCTATGCAAGCCTATTTGAATGCTTTGGCTAAATTGGAGAAAACGGAAGAGTATAAGCTACAAGGCTTGGCATATGAGTATATCGGTATTTTGAATGCAGATAGAAAGCTACACAAAGATGCTCTTGATAATTATCAAAGTTCGGTATATTGTTTTCAAAAGGCAGCCGATACTTTAGGGGTTATATATGCTTATCGGGATATTGCTCGTATTTATTATGTAGAACAACAATATGACAGTGTTTATAACTACATCAATAGGGCTTTGTCCTTGTGTGAAGAAAAGAAAGGATGTATCGATTTTGAACGAGTAACTCCTTCTTTGTTACAAGTAAAAGGAATTGCAAAAAGAAATGAGGGAGATTTGGAAAATGCAATAATCTTGTTGAAAACTGCGGTAGAGACTGAACAAGATAGGCATTCTATGCATCACTGTTCAATGTCATTGGGGAACATTTATTTAAATCAAAATAAGTTGGATGAGGCAAAAAGATATTTTACTTTAGCTTTGAAATCAGAAAGGCCTCGTACTCTGGCAGGGGCATACCACTATTTGTATCTGTTGGAAAAGAGGCAGAAAAAGTATGCAATGGCTCTCTATTTCAAAGAGAAGTCTGATTCGTTGTTGTCCGTTGACCTGGATGCTAAACAAGCATCTCAAATTTTGACTTTGCAACGTAAATATGAAAAAGGAAAGCTTCTTTTAGAAAAGCAACAAGTTGAACACGAAAAGAAAATACAGTTTTATTTTGGGATGGTAATCGTTTTATTTATTATCCTATTATGTCTTGTTTTGTATTTTCTTTTAAGAAAAAGATACAAAGAGATGTTCCGGAAAAATATGCAAGTAATAAAGGAGAATGAGTGCATGATTAAACGATATGTTTATGAACTTGATGTGTTGAAACAAAAAACAGGTGAAACAGCGGAAACAAATAGAGAGAAGGTTGGTAAATTGAATCAAAAGATTTTGCTGTTGGAGAGTGAGAATAAAAAAATACGTGAAAATGTATGTGTAAATGGTGTTTATCTCTTGGATCAATTGAAGAAGGAAAAGCTGATTGTGAAGAATATGACCAAACAAGAGAAAGAACAGCTCCTTGAATACATGGATTTGATATATGGTAATTTGATTTCTCGGTTAAAGAAAGATTTTAAATTAACGAGTGGTAACCTGATATTGATAGCTTTGCTTAAAGTTGGTTTCACTACCACTGAGTTGATGTTTACTTTTGACTGCGAGATGAATTCTATTTTTACGAAAAAACGGAGATTGAGGGAGAGCTTAAATTTGGATACTACTGATAAATTGGAAGAATTTATAACTCTTTATTAGAAGAACTTCTTGCTTTTCGTCCACTAACTTAGTAGCTTTTTTTTAGTATTTTCTTGATATATAGTTTGTTATTCTCTTTTGTGTTGTCCACTTGTACTTTCCCTAAGAAGTGATTAAATGGCTATCTTTGTTACATTCAAAACTAAAGATACTATGAAATCATTTTTTATTTTGTTAAGTTTATACTGCTTCTTTGTGGTAAATGTAGTGAATGGAAAGTCAGTAACTTTTCCTTCAAGAGTAGAAATCATCATGGATGAGGATTTTGATTTACCGGATGGTCCGGGGAATGGTCACCGTTCTATTCCTCCAGTGACTCCTTTTTTAGCATTTTTGAATGATGACCACTCCATTGACTTGGAGTTCTATCAATCTATAGGTGAGATTGAAATTGTAATTTCTCAGAATGGGGATGTTGTTTACTCTTCTACTGAGAATATTGACTCTCCAATATTGAGAAAAGTACAATTACAGAAAGGCTTAGTTGGTGATTTTTTACTTGAGATAAAAGGTTTGGATGGAGCTTATGCATTCGGTAGATTTACTATTCATTAATAATGGCTATATAGCACTATGAAACAAATCTCATTTTGCATCACTTGTATGAATCGGCTTAAACATTTACAAGAAACTTTGGAGAAGAATATTCTTGATAATTTCTTAGTAGATGAGGTCGAGTTTGTTGTGCTGGATTATAATTCGCAAGATGGATTAGAAGAATGGATTGCTCAATCTATGATGAAATATATTGAGATGGGTATTCTTGTCTATTATAGGACTACTGAACCAGCTTATTATCGACGCAGCCATAGCAGGAATATGGTTTTCAGATTGGCAGAAGGAGAAGTAGTATGCAATTTGGATGCAGATAATTACTTAGGTAGAGGGTTTGCAGAGTTTATGTTAAAAGAATTTAACAATAAAGAGCGTCTATTTTATACGAGTAATCTTTGTTATCGTGATGTTTTCGGAAGGGGCTGCTTGGAAAGAAAGGAGTTCGTTGAGGCGAGAGGATACAATGAAGTGTTTGTAGGATATGGTTTGGAAGATGTTGAATTTTTCAATCGTTTGTTGTGTAGAGGGCTTGTGCAGGAAATTTTTAATCAGAAGGAATTTTATAATGTTTTGATGCATGCAGATGAAGAGCGGATAGCACAAGAGTTTTTGTTGAAGAAGTTGCAGAGTGTCTATCTGGATTATATAAATCCCTACTCTACGAGAGTATTGATGTTGTATAAAGGACAACGTTTTGGCATAGGAGTGATACAGAACAATATTGCAATGAATTATAATCATCCGGATGAATCAGACATGCTAAAACAATGTATAGGGGATAAATATCGACTTGTGATAAAAGGAGAATGGAAAGAAGGAATATGGGATGAGATGGAGAACGGAATTCGACTGAATTTTAAAGATGAGGAAATGATACTTAGAAACAAATCTAATTGTTTGTATGATTTTAATCATCAATATTATAAAGTTAAAGATGCGAATCTGATAGTGGTAATTGTCATGGGTGTAACAGAGGCTATAAACTATCTGAAGATGAAAAAAATGGATAATGATTGTAAAACGGTAAATCCGAATGGGTTCGGACAAGGGATTGTATATCGGAATTTTGATTATACTAATAAAATACTCTTGGCATAATATGAAACAGAATTATACGTTGATGGGAGGAAAAGCGTGGTGTTGTTTTTCTGTTTTTTATTCTCGAAAAGCGTGGGGAAGCCTCTTGACTGAGGTTGTCTCATTCTATCGTGAGTTCCAAAGTTTGTTTCATTATTTTGTGGCTTATTTCTCTGAACAACAAGGAGAACATATCAAAGTCACTTTTTCGTTTGATATTGAGAATATGGTTGAAATACAGGAAAGGGTCGATACTCATTTTTTACTTTTCTTGAATCAAAATCCGTCAGTCCATCCTAAACAGTTCCCTTTCGGAGAAGATTTGTGGTGCTTTTATCCTAACAATTCTTTGGTCTGGAATCAGTATAAGATACAATATCCGGATTTAGATTTATTGCTGGATAAACAATTTACACTTTGCCTTTCCGGATTTTTGAGTGATACTTATGTGGGAGGCAAAAAGCAAATGGAGGGAGAGAACTTTAATTTGCTGGAGCAAATACAACAAAAAGTGTTTACAGAACAAAATGGGATTAGGCTTGCCAAATGGGGATGTTTGATAGAATGTTTAGCTCAAAAGTCTTTGATAGAGATGGATGTGGATGAACAACTTACAGATGTGGATGAATTCTTGATAGCTTTGTGGCAAGAGATGAAAGTGCCTTATATGGGTACATTTCAGTTCTTATTGTGGGTAGGAGATTATTTTCTATTTCGTTTCTATGACGAGAATTCTTTGTTTCGCTCTCGGACTTCTTGGATGTTGGAGCAAATAGTATTAGGTGTTGAACGGTTTTTCTGTCAGTTTGAGTATAGAGTGAGGTATGTTGAACCATTGTTTTTATTTCCAGTTGATGTTTGGCGAGATTTAGGTGAATGGTTACTGTGTGTGGAGAAAGTTTGTATATGTGAGTCGGTAAAAAATGTATTAGCTAAGTTATATGCTTTACCTGAAATGGAGTTTTTGTTACATTGTAATTTCCCAAAGAATACTTTGCGTTGGAAATATCGTGAAATAATATTTGTGGATAAATAATAGAGATAGTTTTATGCTATACATAAATTGAATGTTTAATTAAAATTTTGATGACAATGAAAAAGTTAGGTAAGATTAAATTGGATCAGCTTAATAAAGCTGAACTCAGTGAAAAGGAGTTGAATCGCCTTTTGGGAGGAGAAAACTGTTGTTTGTGTGCTTGCGCTGGACCGTCTGGACCGGTTGACAACTTTAATGCAAATGTTGCAGGTAGTCTGTACTCTCCATCGTGGACTGGCGGTACTCATGGATCACATAGCATGTAGGAATAGTAGTAAATAATACAAGTTTGATGTTTTTTATTCTTGCCTTGTTTATAGGAGAATAAAAATTGTATTTTGCAACTGTTTGAATTGTGAAGTAAGTAATTTGTACCGTTATTTTGGAAGTAGTGGAAGTGCATGATATGTGTGTTTTCTACTACTTTCAGAATGAGGTATATTGATGATTGTATTTATGAAAAATTGTTTTTTACTGATAGCTATTGCTTCATTCTTATTAGGATGTAGTGGCAATAAAAAGGAGAATACTTTGCAAGATGAAGAGGGTACTCCAGTTATTAATCTATCATCAGACAATGTGTCTAAGGTTGCTTTACTACCATTGAGCGAAGCTGCTGCGAAAGTGGAGATTGTTTCGTTGGAGGTGACGGACGAATCTCTAATAGGAGAAATTACTAAAATGAAGGTGACTGATTCTGACATCTGGGTGAAACATTATAAAGACAATCATGTCCTCCGATTTTCACGTTCCGGAAAGTTCTTGAATAAGGTAGGCAAAGTTGGACAAGGACCGGAAGAATATATCAGAATGGCTGATTTCTTCGTGGACGAGAACACCAAAGAAGTATATATCCAGACGACAATAGTTGGAGTTAAAGTCTATGATTATGAAGGCAATTATAAGCGGACAGCTGCAAAAACATCTCCGGATGATGTATTTATGACAATGTATTTCCAATTTGCATTGTATGATAACAAGTTCTTTATAGCTCAAAATCTGGCATTTATCAATAAACCGACACCAAAAGATTCGGTATGGTCTTTTGCATGGGTTGATAGTACTTACCAGAAAAAAAAGATATTCAAAAATCCGGCACATATCGGGCGTGAAGAGGAAATTATGAAGAACGGAATTAATTTCCAGCAGTTTGTTAACTATTGGTTAGAACCTTTTACCAGTATAGATACCTATGGCAATCAGTTGACCTTGAAATATCCGGATACCGATACGATTTATCGTTATGACAGCCCTGCGAATGAGTTGGTACCTCAATATATCATTTCAACCCATGAAGAAAAAGGTGATTATGGGGCGACTCATGTTTGGTTTAGGGAAAGAAGCGCTTTCGATTATTTTTCCATATATTCTTATTATCCGAGTAAGGATAATATCTATCTGTTGTGCAGTAAGGGGGAAACCATTTATACTTATTGTTATGGCAAACAGACTGGAAAAGTGAAAGTAAAAGAGCGAAAATCCGAGATTACGGAACGAATGCTGGGTAATCACACCCTTCGTAGGCTGGAAGGTGCTAAGTACTTTATCTTGGATAATGATTTGTGTGGAGGGTCGTTCCATGTAGATTATCGTTCACAAGGAAAGTATTGGATAGATGTACTTATTCCGAACAGTGAAGACAACTGGATAGATATAGACGAGATGAGAACTTCTGACGTAAAGGATGAATCTCTAAAAGCAAAATTCATCCATACTTTGGAGAATGTAGAGGAAGAGAGTAATCCGATATTGGTAATTGCTACATTAAAATAGTAAATGATGGATAAGTCTTTTTTGATAACTACTGGGAATCAGCATCAATATGTATATTCGGATGCTTTGTGCTATTTTCTTTATGTGCCGGAAGAAATGGCAACTGTAATGGAACATATGGATGCATCACTTGTTGATAGAACAAATTATTACGAACGTAAACTGAAATTTCTGAAAGAACATTGTTTTTTTGAAAAGAGAGGGGTAACATTTCAAACAGATTATAGTGAAGAATTGGTAAAACGAAACCTTGCAGGGTTGCGGCAATTATTGATTGAAGTAACTGATAGGTGTAATTTGGAATGTAAGTATTGTGGTTATGGTGAATTTTATTCTAATTATGACCGGCGAGAAACAGGTGACCAGGCTTTTGAAAACGTAAAACTATTGGTAGATTATTTGACTAAACTATGGTGTTCTGATTATAATGTTTCTCATAAAAATGAGATTACAATTGGATTTTATGGCGGAGAACCTCTGCTGAATATGAAACTGGTGAAGGAAACAATTGCCTATATTGAGAGTTTGAATTTGCCTTCTTTGATTTTTAATTACAATACAACCACGAATGCTATGCTACTGGACCGGTATATGGACTATTTGGTGGAAAAGAATTTTAGTATTCTGATTAGTTTGGACGGGAATGAGGTGCAATCTGCTTATCGGGTAGATAAGCATGGAAATTCGTCTTTCTCACGTGTAGTCAGAAACGTAAAGAAACTGCAAGAAACCTATCCGGATTATTTTGAAAAGAAAGTAAATTTCAACTCTGTATTGCATAACTTGAATTCTGTTGCAGAATGTTATTATTCCATCAAAGAACTGTTTGGGAAGAATCCTCGTATGGCGCAGCTAAATACTACTGGGCTTATTCCGGAACGTGTTGAAGAGTTTTCTAAAATGTTTAATGATAGAGTGAGGAGCTTTGATGAAGCAGTGCAACACGAGGATTTGAAGTATACTTTCATTAAGGATGGCAGCCGTTCCGTGAGCTATCATTCGATGTTGATGCGATATGGTGGTAATCGTTATGCTACTTATTTGGATTTGTTTGATACGGGGTGGGAAGACCGATACATTCCCACAGGCACTTGTCGCCCTTTTGAACGCAAATTATTTTTGACAGTTCGTGGAAAAATTCTTCCATGCGAAAAGATTGGACAAGAACATGCTATTGGATATCTGAAGGATGGAAAACTGAATTTGGACTGTGCAGCTGTAGCTAAATATTATAGTTCGATGTACGAAAAGGTAGTAAAAAGCTGTCGACACTGTTATTTAAAAAGGAGCTGCGGTCAGTGCTTGTTTTTGTTGAAGGAAAAGAATGGGCAATTGATATGTCCCGGCATACAAACGGATGCTAAGTTGAAAGAGGAGTTTGGGATTTTTTTAACGTATGCTGAGAATTATCCGAATCATTATGAGGAGTTGTTATCTTCTATTGTAGTCGATTAATTGAAAAAGGAGTAAATGCAATGAATTATTTATTTTATTTGGAGCCTTATGCGTTTTTGTTGCGTAGTAATGACAAAACAGTAGTTTATAATACTCTGAATGCAACTTATTTGATTTGTCCTGATTATCCGATTGTACAGTTGATTATTGAACAGTGGCAAAATCCGACGAATGGGTATAGTGTTTTGTTGGATAAGGAAATGATGGAAAACGAAGTTGTAAGACATTTTGTTGAGGCTGTAAGAGAATTGTTTTCGGGTGATTGTATAGAATATGACGGGAAATTTCCTAAGCCTTATATCTTTCAGCCAACTTTGTTCTTGAATTCAGATATACGTGTCAAAGATGAGGAAAAAAAAGCCTCTTTGGGAAATCGTGTTATGGAAAACCTTAATGAAGTAAATCTGTATTTACCGGCAACGTGTGAGTTGGAGTGTCCGGCTTGTACTTCTTACTTCCATCAAATAAATCACTGTACTGTTCACTCCGGTGATGGACTGAAAACAGACGATTATCGTCGATTAATACGCCAATTCTTGATGAATGGCATTAAACGGATTAATATATTTGCAGGAGGAAATCCGAATAAAAATAGCTATGTTAGGCAATTGCTTCCTGACATGGAAAAATCAAAGGTAGATGTGCATTTGTATTTGGATAATACATTCTTGTGTAGTGAATATGAAGAATTGGTGCAACAGACCAAATGTGTTTTAGAAGTTTTAGTCCATGCTGAAGGTTTTGGTAATCAGCTGACTGAAGATATGCAGAAGTTCCCGTACGATAGAGTGAAGTGGAATTTGATAGTATCCAATGAATCTGATATGGAACGTATAGAAAAAATGGAGATACCTGCAGAAACGGTAGTTCAAATAAAACCTTTTTATACAGCGGAAAATAAAGATTTCTTTAGAGAGTATGTCTACTTGGAAATGCAAGATATATTGGCTGCCCCTATTGATAGAAAAACGATATTTAGGCATCGGACTTTGAATGATAATTTTTTCGGTAAGTTAACAATTTATCCTTCGGGAGAAGTCTATGCCAATGTGAATTGCAGTGTATTAGGAAATATACAAGATTCATCTTTAAAGGAACTTCTCTATAAAGAAATAACAGAAGGAAATGCTTGGCTTAGAATTAGAGGCAATGAAAAACCTTGTAACCAATGTGTTAATAGGGATTTATGTCCCTCTATCTCTAATTATGAGCTGGTGATAGGAAAAAACAATTTATGTAATATCACTAGTGTCCACTAAAAATTTTTTGGTCACTAGTCGGTTAAAAATTAAATAAATTCGATTCACTTGAATCATTTA
>NZ_JBCNZM010000015.1:0-54040 GCF_040227615.1 Bacteroides sp. RTP31139st1_H2_RTP31139_211217
CGGTTCGGAAGCGAGGCACGTTTCCACGCAGCAATATTACCGTGACATAAAGCGACAAACAGAGGAACTGAAAACGGAAGTGGTGGAATTGCAGGAACGGAAAGAAACGGCACGGGAAGAGCTTGAACGGGCGAAAAAAGAGATACAGACCGAACGGCTGAAAGGGGCAGCCACGACCGCAGCCGCCAACATCGCCGAGAGTGTCGGTTCTCTTTTCGGGAGCAACAAGGTCAAGACACTGGAGAGGGAGAACACCGCCCTGCATAGGAAGGTAGCCACACACGAGGAGACCATCGAAGCCCTGCAAGCCGAGATACAGACCATACGGGCAGACCACAGCCGCCAAGTGCTGGAAATGCAGCAACGGCACTTGCTGGAAAAGAACGAGACGGTAACAAAACATCAAACGGAAGTATCAAGGCTTAACGCCTTGTTGATAAAAGCCACAGAATGGTTTCCTTGGTTTCGTGCTATGCTCCGTATTGAGAAATTGTGCCTTGCTGTCGGTTTTACCCATGAACAGACCGCCCATTTAATGACAGGCAAGCCATTGCCGTACAACGGCGAACTCTATTCCGATGAGCATAGGCGTAAGTTCAAGACGAATGATGTTACTGCCAAAGTTGGTACAAACAATGGAAAGCTGATACTTGCCATTGACGGACTGCATATCGGGGAATGGTTCAAGAAACAATTTGAACGATTACAACAGAATGTCGGCTTGAAGCCTATTCAGAAAAAGAATAAAGGCTTCAAGCTATAGTCAATCATGCGCATCACATACATGGAGGACATTTTTTGTCCCCCATGTATATATAGAGTCCAAGACTAACTCATGTTATTCCCAAGAAATTACTCATACGGTCAATACACCGTTTCTTTTGATTGAGATTAGGATGAACGTACAGATTAAGTGTCGTTGCCACATTTGAGTGACCGAGTATGACACTGACAGTTTTATAATCACACTGGCTTTCAATACATCGGGTCGCAAATGTATGCCTAAGTCCATGAAAGACCAAGTGGGGAATATCCAATCGTTTTAGCAACCTGCCAAAATAATCACGATAAGAACGGGGCTCTTTAGATTGTGTGGAAGTGCCTACCACGTATGGGGATTGAGATTGTTTCCTTACCATTTTCAACGCTTGGAGAAGCTGTTTGGATATAGGAATCTCACGATAGGAATTCTTGGTTTTTGGGGAAGAGTGAACCCTTTCTGTAGATTTCAACTCACAGTTATATATTCTGCCTACAGTATGCTTCACGATGACTGTCTTTTGTGCAAAATCCACATCTTCCCATTTCAAAGCACAAACCTCACCGATTCTCATTCCGGTACAGAGAGCCAACAGTACACCTATATTTTGTGGAGTGGGCTGTTCCAGCAAGTGACGCATCAATATACGCTGATGATTTAATGACAATGTGGGCGGCAGTTTGTTTTCTGTTTGGGTAGGATATTCGATTTCCCATTCTTCAAAATGGAAAATCCCGTGCTTATTCCCGTATTTGATAACAGATTTGAGCACTGCCACTATATCCCGGACTGTTTTTCTTGCTAATCCGGAAGTACATTTGTCTATCACAAACTGCTGGACATCCTTCTCTGTTATATTTTCCGCAGCGCCAAATCGTGGCAATAGGTGTGTTTGTAACGTAAGCTGATAAGCACATAGGGTGGAATGCTTCACTATCGGACGCTTTGCATCACACCAAATCTCGGAAACTTCGTGAAATGTTTTTTTATTGTTCATATTTTGAGAGAATTAATTGATTTAACTCTCTCAAAATAACACACTTTCACCGATTTCCCTTTGAACGATTATGGGTTTTACAAAGCATCTCGCAATTTTCCATGCTGGTTGCCCCTCCCTTGCTCCATGCAGTCACATGGTCGGCATCCATTTCCGAAAGTTTGTAAATGCGGGTCTTGTTGGCATTATTCCCCAACGCACAGAGCGGACAATTGGAAATTCCTTGTTTCTCAGCCGCTTCGGTCTGACGCTTGTAAGCAGCCCGCTTGGTTGATTCTTCAAAGATACGGATGTCAAGCAGTTTCTTATCCTCTTCTCCACCCAGTACATATTCGTAAATATTTCGGGGACACCGCACACTTTCATCCGCTTGCAAGGCTTTTACCCGTTCCGCGACATGGACGGTGCTATAAGGGGTGGCATGGTACGTTTCATACAGCCGTCCCCATTCCAAGCCGCACATGTCACGCTCTACCATAGTAAAGGTAGCCGATACCCAGTCAATCACAGAACGGAAATAACTTTCCAATTCTCCCGTGGAAGGCTCGTGACGGTGTATGCTCATATAGGCATCAATGCTCATCCCCTTACTGTCGCAAATCCACCGGAGGGCTTCCGCCAGATAATCCTGCCGTTTCACATCTCCCTTGATATAATGACTCCATTTCTGTATTTCCGCATTTTGGGAATTACTGAACACCCGCTTGGCTGCATTTACGAACTCGCCCGAATAGATGGCATTGAGCAATTCCTGCTCCTTGAGCGGAATGCCTACAATATTGATGGTCTTGAACCACTCCTTTATTTCCTTTTCTTCACCCTCGCATTCATATACCAGCAGAGAGGATTGCATAATCTTTTGTTGCTGCTCTTCGGGCAATCCCGAGAAATACTGTACGTTATCCGCTTCATCCTTGATGGCGAATTTTCCTGTAACGAACCGACCGATAGAAGTGATGCGTTGCTGCCCGTCAAGTACTTCAAATCGTCCGTCCACAGTCCGGTTGAAATAGATTAGTCCGATGGGATAACCTTTCAGCAGGGATTCTATCACCGCTACATCACGTTTCCCATCGTTGTAGATGTAATGGCGTTGATACTCGGGTTGGATAGTGAGCCGCCCGTCCAATCCAAACAGACCTTTACCTTCCAATTCGTTGTAGGTAAATCCTTTACAGATGTCTTCGACAGTCCATTCTGTATGCAATGTTGTCTTCATGATATTGATTCACTTTTTAGGATTATTCTTTTGTGTCTTCTTCTTCCGGAGATGAATTGAGCGCAATGCCTGTCTTGGCGTTCAGCGGACTGATGACTGCCTTACCCGTCTTGGCTTCCAACTCCATACGGGCATTGCGGGCAATCTCACCACCGGCTTCCGCCACATCCATGTGTTCCCGAAATGTTTCCGGATTTTTACTTTCAGATATTTCTTTGGTGGAAAGTTCCGCCAACATATTTAGCACCAATTCCTTATTGGTCATATTGTCACGTAAGTTCTCTTTTTTCAGACCTTTGAACTGCTTATATTCCTTGGCGGTCATGTCACTCCAAGTCTGATAAATAATATCGGTCAGCGTAGCAAACTGCACTCCCTCTTGCAATCCGTGCCGCTTCCATTCATCCGTGAGGTCTTTACGAATCTCTATGGATTTGAGACGCTGATTAATCCAATTATCCGAATACCCCAACCGCTTATAGTCCACCAGTGCTTGATTGATAGAGAGTTCGGGGTCTTGCATTTGGTTAAGACGTTCAGTCGCCACTTGTGCCATCCATTGCTTGAACGGTTCTGCTTTGGGCGATGGAATAGACTGAATCAAACGGAGAAGCTGCTGAGTATCTGCCACATCGGTTAAATACATCTTTCCATCAGCCGATTTCATTTTCAGTTGACTACAATTTGTAGTCAACTCACTCCCTTCTTTTTTTAAACGTGTTTTCAAGACACTCCAATACTTACGAGGATTAGGGCTATCGGTTAGGACAGCCACCACATCCACTATGGAAAAGTACCATTTTTCATCTTTGTCGTCCCAAATAGTACGGACTTTTTTAGCTTCAAAAAGCTTGATGGTATTATGTTGTGTCATAATTTATTGTTTTTGTTTTTAAGTTGAAATCTTAGGTCAGACACAAGGTGATTCAGGAAAAGAACTTGGTTTGCGTCCATACCCCCGTGAATTAAAGAAACTAAATCCCAGTTTACGAGATGGTCAGCTTTACTATTTAGAGAACGGAATACCTCAAAAACCATATGCACGAGTACTAATTAGAAAAATTGCGAGTGATGAAGTACTTTGAAATCTTAGGGATAACTAAAACTTGGTATGGTAGTGCTTCCAAGGTCTATCCAGAACAGATTCAAGTAGACCGTCATGGCAAAGAGACGAAAGTGACGAAACTCAATGACGGGGCAGTCTTGCTTCATTCCGAAGTTCCTCAGAATGAAACATATTATATGGTTGACGGGAAATATTATACCCAAGTTTATGCAAGAGTTCTTATTAAACATATCAGATCATAATTTGCGTATGAGTAATCGGGCATATGTTGAAACCAAAGAGCCATTGC
Organism: Bacteroides sp. RTP31139st1_H2_RTP31139_211217; assembly: GCF_040227615.1. Lineage (NCBI taxonomy): Bacteria > Pseudomonadati > Bacteroidota > Bacteroidia > Bacteroidales > Bacteroidaceae > Bacteroides > Bacteroides sp. RTP31139st1_H2_RTP31139_211217. Next base: position 4,332 of record NZ_JBCNZM010000015.1, read on the forward strand.
TCCCAATAGCTCCCCTACGGTTCAAATCCGCAAAGTTAGGTGTGTCGGAAATGGTGTATTCCTTGGTTTTTAATCCCCATTGATTGCCCCTATCGGTTATCCCTAAGATTTCAAATTGCTCCGGACAATACTTAATCAAAAAGGATATAGGAACTCCCATCACTCCATCATAATCTGAAGGAATGGCATCCGTAAAAGGTACTTCAATGGCATCATAATTATCGTAGCGGTCATAGGCAGCTTTGCCTTTCAGTTCCTTATGTTTGGAAAAGCGGAGGTTGTCTGCCATGCTCATCAGTGGCAATGGTTCATGACGACGGCCATGCTCTATGCTGGTAAACCAACATGAATTACCTAATCGGGTATAATTACCGACATATCCCAATCTTGCAGCTTTAGCCTTGTCTTTCTCATCTACTTTAGCTCCGTCAGGAACGCCAAAAACCATATCATTTCCATTTCCTGTAGCACCTAACCAAACTTTGTTATCTTTTATCAAGGGAAAGACCTCTTTATAAGTGATTGCGTTCATGTTACCTATTACAGCAAACTTCTTCCCAGCTTCCACAATCCAAGCCAAGAACTCACGAAAGAGGGAGAACGGCGGATTGGTGATAATAAAATCCGCTTCATTACGAAGTTCGGTAACTTCTTTGCTTCGGAAATCCCCGTCACCATCCATATACTTCCATTCGAGGTCATCAATATTGATACGCCCGTCCCCGCTTTTGTCTCGTTCCAAGATGAATATCTTACCTTTTACCTGTGCCTTGGACGGGTCGAATTGAGGCGCTTCTTGCTCAAACAAAGAGGGCTGATAAGGTGTTTTGTATTTTTTGCTATCCGGAGCATAACTCGTAGAAATCAGTTTTTTCAAGCCTAACTCATCGAACTTGGCAGCAAAGTATCGGGTAAAGTTACTCCATTCGGGGTCATCACAAGGAAGCAATACAGTCTTTCCCCTAAACACGTCCGGGTCATATTCAAGATAGGCATTCATTTCAATCTCTATGTCATGAAATTGCGTATAGAACTCATCATTCTTAGCCGCCTTAGCTTCTTTTAGATTAGTATTTGCCATATGTCTATTTTTTTATTTCGTTAGGTACAAGAAGTGTACGCACATCCACATTCAGTATTTCCGCTATCCTGTATAGTACGGGTATAGGAGGTTGCACTTTGTTCGTGGCGTATAGATTGACCATATTAAAACCTTTGCCAAGTCGTTTAGCCAATTCAGTTTGACTAATCCCCGCCTCAATCAATGCTTCTTTTATCCGATTCATTGCGACATCTTCTTTAACTTGTTACAAAGGTATATAATTTTATTGGGTAAACCACTGTGCTCTTAAAAGAAAGTATTTCGTTAATGGCTTATCCCAAGCTATTTTGGAAAATTCTATTTGTTTTTTCGCCAGTCGATTTTATAAAACTGCCGCCGATAGTTCGTACTTTCGAAAAAAGATGCTATATTTGCAAATGAAAGAGTTATTTGACAGCATAGCAACGCAAAACGCTGAAATTCGCACGGTTGCTAACTCGTTACCGCCACTTTTCAAATAATTCGCTAAAAGTTTATTCCTCAATCGGTTAAGTCTAACCGATGAAAATCTAAAATAATAATTTTGTGATTCTCCATCTGTAATCAAGTACAATCCATTGTCTGTAAACTTGATGACTTTGGGTTTGAATGTGAGTTTCTTCAATGCCTCTGCCAAATTGGATGGAATGTTTTTGTAATATACTCCGTTTTTGCAGCAAGCTATCATCCCGTAATTGGTAATATAGGCATAGTAAACCTCTTCGTATAGTTCTTCGGCTTTCAGTATGAAATTTTTGATGGTTTCATTTGAATAGCTGTAATGCTTGTCCGTGATAACTACCCATTCTCCTCTATCATTGAAGCAGGCCGAAAGAATATTGTCGTCTCTTAAATCTCCTGTACGATATTGTTCCAGTTTTTTGAGGAATGCATCCGGATAACCAAGAGTCCAATACCCTGAACCGCCTAAGATAATTACATAGTTGCCATTTTCAGTGATGTTGATGTCTGTTATTTCAGCATTGCTGCTGTTGGCTTCTTCTATACGTTTCTTAAGCTTGCTGGGAGTACTGCCGGTGTAGGCATATCCACTATTCCCATACACTCCTACTCCTGCTCCATACATAGTGATTGCTCCGGTACGGCATTTCCCCCATTTGTTGATGGCTTCTGTGATGTATGACATGTATGAGCTGGTCGGTAAATTTATATAGCGAACAGTACCGCTATAGGAAAATGGTTTTGAAACGGTTCTGGTTCTGGCTGGAAGAACCGGTTCCGCTTTTTCTTTACAGATATAAGAAGTACCGGCTATCAATTCATTTCCAATCCATTTTCCTGACTGAATGGTGTGTGCCGTAATATCAAAGTAAGCGCCGTATCCATTTCTTTCACCATCCTTCCAAGGGCCGAACCACATATTCCCATTTTCCCAGATATGAATGCCGTATCCGTGGCGTTGTCCATTATAGGTTTCTCCCCAATATTTATTCCCGTTTGTGTAGTTTGTCCGTTCAAATATTTGTCCGGGATATTCTTTGGCTTCTATTTCATAACTGTAGGGGCGGAGCAGCATATACGGTTTTCCGGTGTTTCGGTTGTATTCTACACCATTTTCAGAGCCATTTTTAACTATTATGTCATCTTCTTGAATATGGATGAATAAAGTGAATTCTGAGTTTTTAGTAAAGCCAATTTTAATATTATCTTCTTTGAATTCTACCCTGAATCCATTTATTTCATCATTTTGGGTTTGTCCTAGAGAAGCCTCTCCTTCTATTGTTTTTCCCCACTCTACCGTGCTATTGCGAACAGATTCATGCATGCTTTTCTGTTCACTTTCCGAAGGTGCAGTGTAGAATGGTTTATAGTCCGGTATCATTTTGAGGAGAGTATTCTGTCCGTTGAATCCCGCTTCTTCCAATCTTTCTATGGCAGCTTCTGCTATAGACTTCTGGAGTTCTCCAATGTCTTTGTTGAGAGCAGCCTTTTTGTACCAATATAACGCTGAATTCCCATCTTTTCTCAAGATGTTGTCTATGCCGTATTCATAAGAGATTGCAAGCGAAATCTGTCCGCTTGCATTCCCGTTTTTAGCTGCTCGTTTTGTCCATGCCATTCCGGCGGGGTAATTCTTTGTGACTCCTAACCCGTTTTTCAGTAAATAGGCTAAGCGGCTTTGTGCATAATAAGATTCCGGGCTATTATTGTGTTCGGCGGCTTTTTTATACCAGATAAAAGCCTCTTCATAGTTTTCTTTGTCTTCATATATGCGTCCAAGGTTCTTTTGTGGAAAAGCCCCATTTTTTTCAGCTGCTTTTTTATACCAATAGATGGCCGTTTCTTTATTTTGAGTTAAATTCCCCCAGCCATTACTATAGGCTGCACCCATATTGTTTTGTGCAGCAGGATTTCCTTGCTCAGCCGACTTTCGCCACCAATAAACGGCTTGTATGGTATCAGGTTTTATACCCCATCCCCTAAAGTAGCTCTGTCCGAGATAGAATTGTGCAATCGCGTTTCCATTTATTGCATCTGTCCTATAGTCCGCAGCATTCTTGTGGTTTTGCCCATAAATACTGATGGTAAATACTGCAAGGAATATGCACAATAAGTAATTTTTCATGTTTTTCATAAATTAAGAGTTAATCAATTGCATCCAATAAAATGAATGCAGCCCAGTAAAAGGGATCCTTATATTTTTTTATTTTCTTGAACTCTTTGGGCATAGGCTTTTTGCTCTGTTTTTCTTTTTGCCTGGCTTCTGACTGCCAGCGCTTGTCGGGAGTTGTTTCAATTTCAACTTCGTAGTCACGTACATACTTCTGGGCCTCGCGCAAAGATTCAAATTTGCTCTTTCCTGCGAGCAGATTCTTGTAAAACTGTGTCATCAAGAGTTGAGTAGCATTATCGTCCACTTTCCAGAGACTCATTAATAATGTGTTGGCTCCCGCTTTTTTGAAACCGCGTTGCAAGCCGAATACTCCGTCACCGGTTATTTCTCCCAGTCCGGTTTGGCAGGCAGAAAGTACTACCAGGTCTAACCCTCGTAAATCTAAACCGGCAAGCTCTTTGGCGGTGAGTATGCCGTCTTCTAATCCTTCCGGCAAAGGATTTCCTTTCAGTGCAATATTTGCTCCTGACAATAGCAGTCCTGATCGAGTCAATGCTTTGTCTTCTACGTAGCGTGATTGGTTATTGTCTCCCATCATCAAGAAATCAAGATCCTTTGTCTGTCTGGCTTCTGTTTCTGTCCAATAGAAACCATGAGTGGCGATATGTAGCATACTGATATTCTTACCTGATAAAGCTTTAAAAGATTCTTCTGTACCTCGTAAATCCATATATAAGGCTGGCTGAAGTCTCGTATTCTCTAGTGCTTGTTTAATTTGTTCAGCTTCTATCTTAGTGGCGGGAAGGTATTTGGCTCCGTCACGCAGGTTTAGGGAATCCGGATAGAAGGTATGTTGAATATTCAAGTCTCGAGGAATATCAGTATATTTTTTGTTTTCGACTACTAAAGCTGTTGTATCAGCATCATATTTAAGACCTCCATAGAGAACAGCTTCTTTAATATGGCTTTTGTCTTTTATCATAACCAATTGTCGCGTAGACGACAACCGATAGAAATTTATTTGTTCCGCTATAAAAGTAGAGTCGCTGCTTGGAAGGTGTTCTATGGCGATGTTATGGAGTTGCCCAGCAGGAGCAAAATAAATATTCTTTCTTTGTTTGGAACGGCAACTTTTTATTCTCAACTTTGCTCATTTAAGAGTCTGTTTAAAAACCAACTGAATAAAAGCTTTTATTACGCCAATGAACCTATTATTAGAGCGATTTTTCCCCTTTTTTAATCCCTACTTCCCTTTTTATTAATACCTTTGGGCGTTGTTTTTAATTCGTTAGACAGATGTCTTCTTTCCGTTAGACAATTGTTGTTCTTTCGTAAGATGGACGTTTAACGAAACAGCAACAACTGTCTAACGAATTAAACTCGGTGCATCAGGACTTGTTCTTGCAGCATTGAATGAATAATATTGCCCAACTGATATTCTAAATTATATGAGTGCTTATTACGATTTATACCAGACCCCCAATCCTTCTCCGGAGGACGGTGAAGAAAAGCTGCTTCACGCCCGTATTCTTCCCAAAGGAACCATTCCTGCCGATAAATTCCGCGAACTGGTTCACAAGGCTACCGGTTTCAGCCCTGCCATTCTCGATGGCACGTTGCAGGCTATAACGGATGAGTTGCACAGCTGGCTGGCAGACGGATGGATAGTTGAAGTGGGCGAATTGGGATTCTTTTCGTTATCATTGAAGTGCGACAAGGCCGTGGCGAATAAAAAGGATATTCGCTCTCCGTCCGTGCATTTTCAGAATGTAAACTTGCGTATCGGCAGTAAATTCCGCAACCGCTTTCAGACGATGGAGCTGGAACGGAAAGCATCTCCCTATATCTCTCATTCCAAATTGACACTGGAGGAGCGGAGAAAAAAACTGTTGCAGCATTTGAATAAGTATGGCTGCATTACGCGTACTGATTATGAACAGCTGACCGGAAAGGCGAAACATCAGGCGGTGGCCGATTTGAACCTATTTCTGGAAGAAGGTATTATTCGCAAATATGGTAGTGGAAAAACAGTGGTATATCTCAAGCCATGACAAGCAAGAGAGTTAGAGGAGTTATCACTTTGCTCCGCTAGGAGTTACAGCCGATACTCTTGTGTATGTATTCACAGAACTATCGGCTTTAACTCCTAAGCCGACTTGCCGGCTGATGACTCCTTCTGACTCCCGATAACTCCTTTAAACGAAAGAGCCGTGCGTATAAAAAGGGAAGAAACTTTTAGTACTGCCGATTTGTTTTTAACTTTGTCAATTGAAAACTAATAAAAACAAGCGTATGAATATGAAGGTTGTATCTATGTGCCTGATATGTGCCGGAGCTTTGTTGACCGGTTGTGGAAACGACGGTAAAAAGGAAGCGGAAACTTCGGAGAGAAAGGAAAAAGAGGCCGTGGTTGGTAGTGATAAAGACGAACATGGTTGTATTGCTTCTGCCGGATATACGTGGAGCGAGGTGCAGAAAGATTGCATCCGTTTGTGGGAGAAAGGTGTCCGCATGAATGCAGTGGATGATGCCGGGAAGACTTTGTTCTTGGTGTTCAGTCCGGACTCTACGCAAGTGGAGTTGTTTTTCTCGGAGGAAGGTGTTTCGAACGAAATTCTGGACCGTCGAGGTCTGCCTGCCGGTGGATATGCCTGGAATGTGGAAGATGATGATACGAAAAACGTACGTCTGGAAGACGGTGAGTGGACGGTCAGCCAACGGGGGAGGCTCATTTATCAGGAAGATGCGAATGGTAAATAATATAAGAATATGGAAAATTTGAAGGCGTTGACAGAGGCTGTCTGCTGTGTAGCCCGTGAAGCCGGGCATTTTTTGAAGGAAGAGCGGAAAAGTTTCCGTCGGGAGGTGGTGCAGGAAAAACATGCGCACGATTATGTATCTTATGTGGACAAGGCTTCCGAGAAAAAGGTTGTATCTGCCCTTAGGAAATTGCTTCCCGAAGCCGGATTCATTGCCGAAGAAGGGTCTGCTGCCTATAGTGACGAAACGTATTGCTGGGTAGTGGATCCTTTGGATGGGACAACGAACTATATTCACGACAATGCTCCCTATTGTGTAAGTATTGCCTTGCGTGACAAGCAGTCGCTTTTGCTGGGTGTGGTTTATGAACCCTGCCGAGACGAGTGTTTTTATGCTTGGAAAGGAGGAGGAGCCTATGTGAACGGAGAACGGTTGCGTGTTTCGCTTGTCAGTGAACCGAAAGACGCTTTTGTGGTGACAGAGTTACCCTACAATTTCGAGCAGTATGCCCGTACGGGCGAACATTTGATACACGAACTTTACGGTAAGGTTGCAGGCATTCGCATGAATGGTTCGGCGGCGCTTGCCCTCTGCTATGTGGCTGCCGGACGTTTTGACGCTTGGCTGGAAGCTTTTATCGGTAAGTGGGATTTCTCTGCGGCTGCACTCATGGTGTTGGAAGCCGGCGGTAAGGTAACAGACTTTTTGGGAAACGAGAACTTTATAGAAGGGCATCATATCATAGCCACCAACGGGCCGCTGCATCCGTTGTTTTTGCGGTTGGTACGGGAGGCGCTGCCATTCTGATACGGTTCTTATTGCCTTATTACACTTTTTTATGGAAAACACATTTAAAGCCTGGTTCTTGTCCTTTGTCCATCTCTTCTTCCCGCGTCAGTGTGCTGTATGCGGGAGCTCTTTGCAAGAGGGAGAAGAGGGCATTTGCATCAGGTGTAATATGAATATGCCACGGACAAACTATCATCTTCGCGAAGACAACTCCGTGGAGCGTATGTTTTGGGGGAAGATACCTCTGGAACGCGGCACTTCCTTCTTTTATTATCACAAAGGAAGTGATTTCCGCCACATCCTGCATCAACTGAAGTATGGAGGCCGGAAAGATTTGGGAGAAATAATGGGGCGTTTTATGGCAGCGGAGCTGGCGGCTACCGGTTTTTTCCGTGGTATAGACGTAATTATCCCCGTTCCTCTACATCCCCGCAAACAAAAGTTGCGCGGATACAATCAGAGTGAATGTATAGCGCGCGGCGTTTCTGCCGTAACGGGTATTCCTATTGATGTGTCCTCCGTGCTGCGCAGAAGACATACGGAAACGCAGACCCGAAAGTCTGCTTACGAGCGTTGGGAAAATGTAGACGGTATTTTCCTTCTCCGCTATCCGGAACGCTTTGTGGGGAAACATATCCTTATTGTGGATGATGTACTGACCACCGGAGCCACTACAACTGCATGTGCCGATGCGCTTAAAGATGTGGGAGGCGTACATGTTAGTATCCTGACGCTGGCAGTGGCGGGTTCGTGAATCAGAAGCGGAAACGTCCGCCTGCCACGATTGTTCCCGTATATCCTACGCCGAATTCGGTGAAGAAGGCAAACTGATTTCCATATTCGATACCCAGAAAACTGAACTGATAGGCAAATTCCTTTTTGTGATAAGTGTCTCCTCCAAAGCTGTTCCGGAGGAAATAGGCGCCGAGCCCTGCAGAGGAATATAGGGAGAATTGGGGGCGGGTGAACCAATGCCACCGGAAGGTGGGGAGGATATACAGATAGCGCCGGTCATCGTTCTTATTCTCATCCAAAACTTCATAAAGGCTACTGGCCGTCCCTCTATTACCGGTTATTCCTCCGGTTACGCCTAGGCTGATTTTACGGTTGATTCTATAAATATAACTGATATTCAGAGCGCCGTAATAGCTGGTCTTCTCGCGTGTATAGATTCCAAAACTTGCTGTCGGAGCAATAAACTCTTCGGCTATACTATTGGCGTCGGTAATGGGGAGGAAGCCGTAACTGACGGATATTTCATGGTGGCGGAATTTTTCTCGCGTAGAAACAAGAGAGGTTTGTGCTTTACCAGCGGTACATAGGCTGAATCCTATGACTAAAAAGAATAAAAGAGTTTTCATTGTAGTTTGGTGTTTGGATTAAAATATGTTTTTCTAATAAATAAAGACAGGTGCTTTTATGAAACTCCTTACTTTACATTTGGCAAATGTATGTTAAATCTTTGAATATGAAATAGAAATGTTTGTCTTTTGTGTGGGATAATGTGGGAAAACAAAAAAGGTTCGCCTAATTGACGAACCTTTTTGCTCTTCCTCTTGGACTTGAACCAAGGACCCTCTGATTAACAGTCAGATGCTCTAACCGACTGAGCTAAGGAAGAATGTTGTTTTTTCTCAAATGCGCTGCAAAAGTAATAGGATATTTTGAAATATGCAATATCTTTGCAAAAAAAATATCGAAGATGGATAAAATAATTGGGTTGGGCAATGCTTTGGTCGATGCGCTGGCAATCATTGAAGATGATAATATTTTGACGGAGATGCAGCTTCCGAAAGGAAGCATGACGCTGATTGATGAAGATAAGTTCTTGAAAATTAGTGAGTATTTCAGCCGGATGAAGACGCACTTGGCTAACGGAGGTTCTGCCGGAAACGCAATTCGGGCAATGGCATGCCTTGGTGCGGGTACGGGATTCATCGGAAAAGTAAGCAATGACTTTTACGGTAACTTTTTCCGGGATAGCCTGCTGGAACGTGGGACAGAGGCGAATTTATTGCTTTCCACTACCCTTCCGTCCGGTGTAGCCTCTACTTTCATTTCTCCTGATGGGGAGCGTACTTTCGGCACTTATTTGGGGGCGGCTTCTACATTGAAGGCGGAAGATCTTTCGCTGGATATGTTCAAAGGATATGCTTACCTATTTATAGAGGGGTATCTGGTGCAAGACCATGATATGATTCTCCGTGCCATTGAGCTGGCTAAAGAGGCCGGCTTACAAGTATGTTTGGACATGGCGAGCTACAATATAGTAGAAGGAGACCTTGAATTTTTCTCTCTGTTGGTCAACAAATATGTGGATATTGTTTTTGCCAATGAGGAAGAGGCAAAGGCCTTTACGGGTAAGGAACCGGAGGAAGCATTGGACATCATTGCCAAAATGTGTAGCATAGCCATTGTAAAGGTGGGTGCCCGTGGTTCTCTGATTCGCAAAGGTACAGAGATGGTGCAGGTACAAGCGGCTCCGGTAGAGAAAGTGGTGGACACTACAGGAGCTGGCGACTATTTTGCGGCAGGTTTCTTGTATGGACTGACGTGTGGCTACTCGCTGGAGAAATGTGGCAAGATAGGCTCCCTTCTCTCCAAAGATGTGATACAAGTGGTGGGTACGGAGCTTCAGGCAGCACAATGGGAAAAAATCAAGGAAGAAATTTTATTAATTAATTAATGTGCTGATGTGCCAATGTGTTAATTGGCTGCGCAATATTTGTTTCGCTATTACGCTGCAGGTTATTAGCACATTGGCACATTGGCATATTAGCACATTATCATAATTATGAGAAGAATTTTAAAGATACGCTGGATGGTTGCCTTGCTGATTGTAGCGGGAGCCGTTTGTTTTTGGGGGTTTAAGAGTGGTGATAGCCGTAGTTTCCAAATAGCAAAGAATCTGGATATATTCAATTCCATTGTGAAAGAGTTGGATATGTTCTACGTGGATACGATTGATCCGAACAAGACTATCCGTGAAGGCATTGATGCCATGCTCTACTCGCTGGACCCCTACACGGAGTATTATCCGGAAGATGACCAAAGCGAATTGGAGCAGATGCTGAAGAATTCCTATGGTGGTATAGGTTCTGTGATTACTTGGAATCCGAAACTGAAACGTTCCATGATATCTGAGCCATACGAGAATATGCCTGCTGCCGATGTAGGCCTGAAAGCCGGAGATATTTTGATGGAAATTGACGGAAAAGACCTTGCCGGAAAGAACAACCAGGAAGTCAGCGAGATGCTTCGCGGACAAGTGGGTACCAGCTTCAAGCTGAAAGTGCAACGTCCCGGTACAGAGAAACCGTTGGATTTCGACATTGTGCGCCGTTCCATCCAATTGCCGTTCATACCTTATTATACGGTGCTGGATAATAATATAGGTTATATCAATCTCAGCACCTTCTCGGGGAATCCTTCCAAGGAGTTCAAGCAGGCTTTTCTGGACTTGAAGAAGCGGGGGATGACTTCGTTGGTGATTGACTTGCGGAACAATGGGGGTGGCTTGCTGGATGAGTCTATAGAGATAGCCAACTTCTTTCTGCCTCGCGGAAAAACACTTGTGACGACAAAGGGTAAGATTAAGCAAGCCAGCAATACCTACAAGACATTGCGTGAACCGTTGGATTTGGAAATTCCTTTGGCTGTTCTGGTCAATGGCGGAACGGCTTCTTCGTCAGAAATCCTTGCGGGCTCTTTGCAGGACCTTGACCGTGCGGTCATTATCGGTAACCGTACTTTCGGTAAGGGATTGGTGCAGACCACCCGTCCGTTACCATACGGTGGTACCATGAAGCTGACGACTTCCAAATATTATATTCCCAGCGGCCGTTGTGTGCAGGCTATCGACTACAAGCACCGGAATGAGGACGGCAGTGTGGGACGTATTCCGGACAGCCTTACTACCGTGTTCCATACGGCTGCCGGACGTGAAGTGCGTGATGGCGGAGGCGTGACTCCGGACATTGCGGTGAAGCAGGAGAAGCTGCCCAACATTCTGTTCTATCTTGTCAATGACAATCTTATTTTCAATTATGCAACGGACTATTGCCTGAAACATCCTACCATCCCTTCAGCAGAGAAGTTTGAAATTACAGATGCCGATTATGCGGACTTCAAGGCGATGGTGAAGAAGGCGGACTTCAAATACGACCAACAGACAGAGAAGATGCTGAAGAACCTGAAGGAGATGGCCGAATTTGAGGGCTATCTGACTGATGCTTCGAAAGAGTTTGAAGCGCTGGAGAAAAAATTGTCGCATAATCTGGACCGTGACCTTGACCATTTCTCCAAGGACATCAAGGGCATGATTGCGGTAGAAATCATCAAGCGTTATTATTTCCAGCGTGGAAGCATTATCCAGCAGTTGAAAGATGATGATGACTTGAAAGAGGCTGTAAAGATACTGACTGCTCCGGCAAAATACAAGGAAATGTTGAGTGCTCCGACAGTGACGTCAATGTCTCTGCAACAAAGAAAGGAGGCAGCCCCGGTTTTTCTGAGTACCGCTACGAGAGCAAATGAGCATGTTTATGATGAAATAGTATAAGGGCATTCTTAAGAGGGTTCTTTTATTTGCTCCTTAATTTATACCGGATAGTCTCTGTATAAGCCTTTTATGCACGGCTATCCGGTTAAGTTGTTTGTAGGGTATTAACTTGTTTTATATTTTTGCAGGTGATAATGAAAATATTGACAAGGTTATGAAACGATTGAATTCTCTGAAAGTATGGCTGTCTGTGGTATTGTTGCTTTGCTTCTCTCTTTCCGGACAAGCCCAGTTCCTGCGCACTTCCTACTTTATGGAAGGAAGTAACCAGCGTATGCAGCTCAATCCGGCCTTGATGCCGGGACGCGGTTATCTGAATATTCCCGTGATAGGTTCGTTGAATGCTACCGTCAACTCCAGTTCCCTGGGGTATAGGGATATTATGGACATTATTGAGAACAGTGATGACAGCGACTATTTCATGAGCAATGACTTTATGAACCGACTGGATGCTACCAATAACTTGAATGTGAATTTGAGTACCGACATTCTGTCTGCCGGGTGGTATAAAGGAAAGAACTTCTGGTCAGTCAATGTGGGGTTGCGTAATGATATCGGTGCCGCCATACCGAAAACCATGTTCCAGTTTATGAATAACATGAGCAGCCGGGAGTTTGGTGACAATATTTCTGACTATTTGGGTATTAACGAAACCATTAATGGACAGAAGCTTGAGATAAATTCCTATGCGGAAGTCGGCCTTGGCTTTGCAAGGAATATCACAGACCGACTGGCTGTAGGTGGTAAGGTGAAGATGCTGCTGGGTATCGGTAACTTAAAGCTGAACATCAACCAGATTCATGTGGAAACTCCTTCTGTCGGCTCTTCAGGAGTGACGAGTAAAGCTTCCATTCAAGTGGATGCAACTTTGGAGAACTCGTCAAAGCTGTTGGAGCTTCCCGAGAATGAGAGTGGCGATTATATCGATGAAATCGATTTTGGCAGTTTCGGTTTTGCCGGATATGGTGGGGCTATTGATTTGGGAGTATCTTACAAGTTACTGGATAAATTGACACTTTCTGCTTCAGTTCTTGATTTGGGCTTTATCAAATGGTCTAAATCGAATACCAGTATAGCGCGAGCCAATGCAGAGCAGACTTATGATCTTCTTGACCCGGCCTCGCAGCAGGAGTTCATGAATATTGTGAACAGCGGCGAGATTCTTAACTATGACATGTTGAAGCTCAAGACGGAGGAGGCTTCTGAGAAGAGCCGTACCCGTGGATTGACTTCTACAATGGTTCTTGGCGCTGAATATGCCTTATTGAATGATTGGCTGGTAGTGGGTGCCTTGTATACCGGTCGTTTTGCCAAACCGAAAACTTTGAATGAGTTGACTTTCTCTGCCTGCATCCGTCCGACGAATGCTTTCAATGTAGCTGCCAGCTATTCCGTACTTCAAGGAGCTGGTAAAACCTTCGGTCTGGCATTGAAGCTGGGTTCCTTCTTTGCAGGAACAGATTATATGTTCTTTGGCAAGAATACGAAGAATGTCAATGCTTACTTGGGGGTTTCTATTCCTTTGGGAAAACAGAAAACGGCTGAAAATTAATAAAGTGAGTTATCAGTTGTCGCGGGTTATCTTTCTATAAAAGAGGATAATCTGCGATTTTGTTTTTACGAAAACGCAAAAAGCTTTATCTTTGCTGGTAAATACCTATAAACAGTACTCATGAGAATTGCAATAACGTTTCTCTTGTTTTTGGTTTTCAGTAGTTTGCTGCAAGCTTCACCCATACCTTTTTCTCCTATAGTGAGGAACTATTCGGTGTCGGATTATAATGCCGGTATTCAGAATTGGGCCATTGCTCAAGACGAAAGAGGAGTGATGTATTTCGGTAATAACAGTGGGCTGTTGGAATTTGATGGAAGTGCTTGGCGGCTGTATGAATTACCGACAAAAGGAATTGTGCGTGCTATATATATCAGTGAAGATGGAAGAATTTATGTAGGCTCTTACGAAGAATTCGGTTATTTTGTCCGTACTCCTTATGACACTCTTGAATATCATTCATTGAAAAATAAGGTGAAAGATTTTGCGTTTCATAATGACGAAATCTGGGATATTGCTTGCGTTCAAGGAGAAATTGTATTTCAATCATTCGGTTCTCTCTTTTTTTATAATGGAAATTCGGTAGAAGGTATTCGAATGAAGAACCTTCCACTGAATTTGTTCCAGGTTGGAAATACTTTTTATTCTCAAAGAATAAACGGTGGACTTTATGTCTTTGCCGGTAGGGAAATGAAAGAACTTATTCCCAGAAAAGCATTTGGAGATAGTGATGTCCTGGCCGGGCTCCCTTATGATGATGCGGTTTTAATGTTTACCCGTAATCAGGGAGGTTTCCTGTATCGAGATGGGAGGGTAGAAAAATGGGAAACTGAATGTGATGATATATTCAAGAAGCATACCATTAATCGTGCGGTGATGACCAAAGATAGTTGCTACGTTGTTGGCACAATATCCGATGGCATATATGCGTTGGATAAAAAGGGAAAGCTGATTTGGAAGGTCAATACGGATAATAAACTACAGAACAATACTGTTTTGAGATTGTATTGTGATGATGACAACAATATATGGACAGCTTTGGATGAAGGTATTGCCTATATACACAACAATTCTTTAATCTATTATTATGAACCTCCATTTCGTAAAATAGGCATGGTATATGATGTTTTGGTAAGGGAAAATGAAGCTTATATTGCTTCTAATCAAGGACTTTATTGGCTTAGGGATGGAAAGACTGAATTAGTTCCGGGTTTGGAAGAACAAGCGTGGTTCGTCGATGAATGGGGAAAACAGATTTTCTGCGGGCACAACAAGGGAACTTTCCTTATATCAGGACTGAAATCAAAGCTGGCATCTGATGTAAAAGGAGGGATGTGTATGGAAAAAATTGAATTGAAGGAACAATCTTTTTTGTTGGAGGGAGCTTATGCGCTTCTGAATTTATATACGGAGACTGCTTCGGGAGAGTATTGCTTTACTCGGTCCTTACGTGGGTTCAGTCACATGATTCGTCATATAGAAGTGGACCATCAAGGGAATATTTGGGCGAAACATTTAAGGAATGGTTTGTATCGCTTTCGGATTGATTCGGATATGAAGCAGGTAAAGGATGTGCGGAAGTATGAGAGTTTGGGAGAAGTGAAAGGTGGGAGTTTTACTTTGTTCAAAATCAATGGTCGGGTAGTTTTTTCTAATGGGGAATATTTCTATACTTACGAAGATATGACTGATTCGATTGTTCCCTATGAAACAATGAATGAACAATTGATGGAATTGAAGGGAATCAAGACTGTGAGTCATGCGAACGGAGATTACTATTGGTTTGTGGGCGACAGGACTGTGTATTTGGTGAAGTGTGCGATAAATACTTTCAATATCGAACTTCGGATTCCATATTCTTTGTTTGACGGTCTGGCTGTGGAAGAACGAGGAAGCGTGGTTTATGACAAGAGAAATAATCATTCCTATCTTTGCTTGAATAATGCTATTGCCCGTATTGAAACAGATAGTTCCTCGTTATATAAATCTCAGACTAGGCGTTCTTTATGGATTTCAGAGATGCAGGTTACTGAGGAATTCAGTGATAAACGGAAAACATTGGTCGTGCAGTCGGGAGTCAAGGTCGAACATGAGTTTAATACAGTGAGTTTTACATTGTGCTATCCGGTTTATAACGATTATACTTATAAAGTAAGATACCGGTTGGAAGGGTATTCTGATCAGTGGATACCCGATGGACGCAATTTGCAGAAAAAGTATGCCCGTCTTCCTTATGGAAGTTATGTTTTTCGGGCGGAGATATATGATACTGGTAGAGTTTTGGCATCGGTAGAGTTTCCCTTTGAGATTTTGTCTCCGTGGTATTTGTCTTATTGGGCTGTGGGAAGCTACATTCTGATAGGGTTGTGCCTGCTGGCCTTGCTGCAATATATTGTTTATCGTTTTGTGAAGAAAAAGAAGGATCGTGTGATTGAGCAGCAGCGTGTAGCCCATCAGGCAGAGCTTGAACGGCAAGAGAAGAAGATTATCGAGTTGGAAAAGGAACAGCTTGAGGCCGATTTGCGTTTTAAAAGCAAAGAATTGTCCAGCGTGGTAATGATGAATATCGCTCATCAGGAGTTTTTGAATTCATTGAAAGAGGAGATACAGAAGCAAAAGTTGTCGGGACAGCATAGTCGTAAGAATTTGGATAAGCTTCTCGCTTTGGTTAACAATAATATAGTGTCTGATGAAGAGAGCTGGATAATGTTTCAAGCTAATTTTGACCGTATACATGAAAATTTCTTCCGGAATCTGAAACTTCAATATACTGATTTGACTTCAGGAGATTTACGCTTTTGTGCATTGCTCCGCTTGAATATGCCGACAAAGGAGATAGCGAAGTTGCTCAACATTTCTACACGTGGGGTTGATGCTGCGAGATACCGGTTACGTAAGAAATTCAATTTGCTTCCGGAAGAAAGTTTGACTGATTTCCTTATAAATTTTAAATGACTGTTTTACAGTAAAATATTAATGGAGGAAGTACCTTACGGCAAACTTTTTTTGTTTGATAATTGATTGATAACCAGTAGTTAGTTTCGCTTAAAAAAGCTAATCTCTACTTATAAGCATACATAGAGGGTTTCAATAACCAACTGATACTGAAGACAAAAGTATATAAAAAAGTCGGATTGTAAAACACTGGAAAAGAACCTTCTTTTATCAATCAAGGAAATCAAAAAGTGTATAGAGCAAAGTGGCGCATGTATGGTATAGATAATTCCGTACATGCGCCACTTTCTTAATCATCTGATTTGCATTGATTTACATTAATTGTTATTATATACTATCATTTGGTACTGATAAGCATTGATTTTGCTTGTGGGGTGTATTATTGTCCACCTAAAAAAATCAAGAATATCTCCTTGAAACGGGTTTGACGAGCAGGTCGATGTGCTCGTGTTCAAGGATATGTTCCATAGCCTTGTATATGGGCATCTTTTCGATACCGGCAATCTTCAGGGCTTCCATCTTGATGGTATTCTCGATGAGCAGCAGGTAGTCTTCCTCCTTCAGCTCAACATATTTCTGTGACTGTGATTTTAATTTTGCCATATTGATGTTGTTATTTGTTTCCGAAGTCGGCAGGAATCTCACCCCACAGGCGGTTGTCCCAGTGCAGCACTTCGATGTCCTTGATTCTTGCCTCCATCACTTTGAGGAATATCTCCGCTTTCTGCAATGCCGGGCATCTGCGTGAAGAGGCTGTCTGTTTGTTACAATACCACGTGATGGCTGTAATGCTGTCCGAGTAGATTGTTCGCGGACTTTCCGGATGTTCCATGACATATCTGACCGCCTCGACAATGCCGAGAAACTCCCCGATATTGTTCGTCCAGTTACCGATAGCTTTGGAAAAGAGTTCTTTTCCTGAAGAGAGGTCGACAGCCCGGAAGCGTGTCAACCTCTCTTTTGCAGAATGGGCACCGTCGGTCGCAATACCCACGACCGGTTTTTCTTTCATTGAATTCCTCCCTGATGTCTGTCTCCCGTATAGATGAACCCGTCGGATTCCATACGTCGTACCAGAGCACGCGCCTGATTCAGATAGTCGGTGATGACACCTTCCTTGTACTTGATATCCTTGCGTCCCTTGAGGATTTCCAGCACACCGTCTATTGTGCGGCTCATTACGCTCTTGCCGTCTTTCGGGTCGAAGAAAATCTTTTTGTTGCCGAACGTCACAGTTACTTGATACAATGTCTTCGGGACGATCACTGTTTCCACATGCGCCTGAAATAACACGGGGGTAGCGGCAACGACTACATACCCGTTGGCTTTGTGCATGGGTTTCAACTCTACCGAGTATAGTATGTTTGGCTCGAGAGTTCCTTTCAGGTCTTCCGAAAGGACACAAATCTGCTTGCCGAATCTTGAGTCTTCACGGACTCCCATCAATTTACGTGTCTTGGAATGGCGCGAAACGAACCCTATCAGTTCGCCCGTCTCTTCCGATCTCGCAAACTTCAGTTGCGATTTTTCCGATGTCATATTACTGTTCTTTCATATTCAATCTATTGCTTTCAATTGACAATCTGTTTTCAATGGGTCACTTTTCCATACAAATATATGCCAATTTTTCACGCCAACAAAACGTTTTAGTTATTAATTTTCAGATGGTTATGTGTAATATATATAGAGAAAAGGCTGCATTCAGTACAGCCTTTCCTCCTCTGTAAAATGACTGAAACGCTCGTCAGTATCAGAAGTTTGCAGTAGATAACGGCATTTCCAATAACGGTAAATCCGCCTTCCGTTGGGTATACAGTGATTTATATCGTCAGCATTCAGATATTGGTTCCCTTGTTCCGTACCGTGGTGCATCCATGTAGCGCACCCGGGCAGGTCCGGGTTGTTCCGGACATAGAAGTCCATTTTCTCTTTACCGGCGACAAAGATATTGTGTATCCGTACGTCCTTATCGATAGGAAACCGGTAGGCGTACAACGCGAAGTCACAGATGTCGGTTTCCAGCAGGTTGCCGCCAAAGTGTTCGGGAGCTTTCCGTTTCAGGTTCTCGAACCCCTCCAAAATACCCGGCCTGTCGCATATCTCGGCAAACCTTTCATCCGTTACCGGCGCAGCCGTCGCATAAACCACCCGAAAACCATTATCCGTACTGTCCAGTACCATGACATGCGCGACTATCCCCGGTGATTTGTTGATACTTTCGTCAATGCTGTCCGAGTCCGTGGTCAGACAGCATTTCAGCGTTCCGATGATTAATACCGCTACCACCAACAGTGTCCAAGGACCTATTGCTGCCGCTATCAATATCAATTCATCGGCCCGTTTCCGTATTTGTTTCATTGATTTTGAGAATGTGGCGGCCGGATACCCCCCGGACCTCGGACACGCATACCTTGCATCCTGCATCCAGCAACCGGTTTCTACATTCTTCCAAGGCGGCGTCGGAAATCCTGATGGCAGGTATACCCGCCGCCGTCATCTTGAACCGGGGCACTTCCGTGATCCGGGTAATCGTTTCGGCATCATCAAAATACGCCTCGAATGAATCTCCGACATGGAAAAGGATGATGGTTTCCACGCCATGCCTTTCCTTCATGCCGCCGTAACAGCGGCGAATAATCTCTTCCTTTTTCATATCAAATAGATATATTAGGTTTGATGTCAGCCAAACATGAAAGTGCCTGTAATCCGTTCAACTGCCGGGCTTTCGTCCGAAATACATATACAGACTTTCTTCATCTGACAAATATACAATAAATTACGGAACGACCCATGTCTATTGCATGAAACTATCCTTTCATCTTCACCTCCCTTCTTTCAAATTGTTCGCGGATGATTTCAACGAGTTGTCCGATGCTGTCGATTTTTTGACTCTTACCGCAGGCTTTGCCATGGAACAATGGCGTGAAGTACAGGTTAAAATCCTCATCGATGGAAAAACCTCCCACGAGGACGATACCCGCCTTGATACGGTAATACTCGCCGTACATGGCGTAATCATCCGTAGTTTTGGTGAACCCGTACTCCGGCAACAAGTCCGGCAAAGTGTCCAGGATCGGCCGGATGACATCCTTGAGAAAATTCGGGGTCTCAACTTCCTTTTTCCGTTTCCGACCTTTTCTGCCGGTTCCGTTATCGTCTTGCAGGTAATGGGCATCGAAACGATCCCGATACCTTTCTGTCAGTTCCTTAATATCCATATCCTTTATACATTTAATTGTTTTCCTCAAGCCACTCTTCCAGTGTCATGGAGTCCTCGAAACCGTATTCGTCAATCTGTACATAGCCGTCCTTTTCCGTGATAAACTCTTTCCTGGTCAGGATGGTTCCGCCATGATTTACCATCACCGTCGGTTCGATGGTCGCCAGACGGTCCCCGTCATCCGACTCCCGGATATCGTATGCGTACAGTCCCTCCGGAACGGCATTCCGGTCAATCCGCATATCCGTAAACAATGCAGGCGTGTCATTGATGGTCATAGACTCAAAGGTCTCGTTGCCAATGTTTTCTTTTGTAATCATATTTATTGATTCAAATAGTTTATTATTCCTGCTTGGGAAGTTCAATGGCTCTTACCCAATTGTTCCGGTCATCAAAACATTCATCATTGATGTTGGCCGTAAATTCCAGCGGTATCATCTTCTCAACCCGCGTTGCGGGGTTATTTTCGTAATCAACGATGATTTTCCCGGCCGGAACGTCACGTTCAAATTCGTCCAGCGGGAAAGAGAATATCCATATTTCCCGGTCTTTATCTTCCCCAAGAAACGCCTTGAGGTTGTCTGTATAAGCCTGGCATTTGTCCCACGAGGTTTCCACGAATGAAATGATTTCCTCTTCCGGTTTGCCGGTACGGTCTTTCAGGAATGCAACGGCATTCCCTTTCCAGATATCCTGCTCGACACAGAGTTCCAGATAACGTTCCCAGACTGTCACCAGCCAGTCCATGTTAATCTCATGCAGGTGGCGGCAGGTGAAACGCTCCCGGCTTTCCGCGTTGTAAAGCGTGCAGCTTCCGTCCGTGCGTATCTCCTCCAACCGGTACATGGTGTATACCGGTATCCCGTGCCCATACCCGTCTTCCCCTTCCTCCTCGACATATACCGTATGGGGCAACATATTTTCCGGCATTTTCGGTATCGCACACAGGTTGGCTATAACTTCCTGTTCCAACGCTTTTTGTTTCTCCTGTATTCTCATTGTCTATCCATCTTTTAGTATGATTTTACCTTCTTGAAATAATCTCTGTTTGTAACGACGGTGGTTGCGTATATTTTCGGTATGTTTCTTCCGGTCATATTTATACAAGCCTTTTGCCTTGTTCTCTCTCAGCAGTTCCTTGTTCCGCTCTTCGCTTTCTGGGTTCACAATGAAGGTTATCAGCCTGCGGCTGACACCGTATTCCCGGGCAAGCTGGCGCTGGCTGACAGCTTCTGTCATGTAACGGTGGAAAATTTCAGCCTTCTGAAAAGGAGTGAGCTTCTGCCTGCGGTCATATTGTGTCCCGCTGATGATTATTCCCGAGCTTTTGTATGGCATAGTGAAGTCTGTTTTTCGTTTGTGGTCCATGAATGGTAGATGCGTTGTTTGCCATCTAAGGAGAGTAGAAACCAGCGGCTATAAATCCGTTCCAGCGTTTCGGTGTCGTGCCCGTATATCGGTCCCAGTTCGTTTGCAAACATCGCCGCTACCTTCAGCCTCCTGGTATCGGACAGCTTCTCCCACCAGCGGCAAATGGTCTTGTACTGCTTCACGTCCGTTACAAGGTCCGGAACCGGAGCGGAGGAGATATATTCCGCCTCTTTGCCGCACGGTGCCTGCCAGAACCCCTGTTCGCAAAGAGCGCGTTGCTCGTCACAAACCCGTTCTGCAAAGGATTTGAGTGCCATTTGGAATATCTTTCTTTCCAGTTCCTTACGTTCCATGGACAGTTCATGCACACCCACGTTCAGCCCGTGCTTATTGCGTTCATCCGGGGAAAGCTTGTTGCTCAAGGCTTTCCTGACCAGTTCCAGCCGTTCTTTCAGAGGGCCGTATTCGTTGTTATCTAAATACCGGTTAAACAGTTCCTGTTCGTTTCCGGGCAGTATGAATATATTTTCCATCATGCATCATTTAAGTTATCGGATGTGAATAGGATATATCGCAGTGGATAGCGGGTGTCGGGGTGCGGAAATAGCCACGAGATCCCGTGCCGTCAAGGGGCGCAGAAAAACGGCATCGAACTCCTGAGTATCGTCTTCACGGATATCTCGGACTTCAATGATCCATGTGCCTTCATAGCGGCACCAGGCAATCACCTCCAAAATCATTTCCTTTCTGTAGTCAGCCGGTCCGTCCCCGAAACTTTCACGTATCCGCTTAATTGCATCGTCTGTCAGCCGGACAAATTCCCCTTTGCGGAACGGAGCTTCCGGCGTAACGGCAGGAGCCAGCATCTGCCAGTCTTCATGTCCGTCCAGGTCTTCCACAGCCATTGCGTAGGCTTTGTATTCAGCTTCGGTCTCGAAATGTCGGGTTATCACATATCCCCCGGATTCGGCCGTGCTCTCCACCGACGAGATATCCCCGGTTTTCCTGTATATGCTTACAGTATCCTTACCGAGTAGAACTTTTACTGTTATCATTATTGCAGATGGTGTGGTTTTATTATAAATGGAACTCCACGTCTTCCTCCTCGAACTCCGTGTCGTGGTCCTCGTTGTACCCCTCGACGGTCGAACCAGGGACATAGGTCTCTCCGCCAATCCCATAACGTCCGGCATCGAGCAGTTTCCGAAGGGTTTCGGTGTCCCCGTTTAGAATCCTTTCGATGTCCTCCCGGCTGCCCCGGACGCTAATTCCGAGACGTAGCCAGAGATTTTCCTCTCTCGAGGTGTCCGCCTCTTCCGACCGGTGGCGTATGATATGATAATCACTCCATCCGTCGGCATCGTTTACCCCGGCGATGTAGGCATTGTACTCCGCCTCAGTCTCGAACTCTTTCTCGTCCACGACGCCCCCGTTATCCGCCAGCCATTCTTCAGAAGGCAGTTCATTGTTCTCTTCATATTCCCGTACGGCGTCCTCGCCGAAAATCGTTGTTATCTTTATCATGTGTCTTTGGGTTTTGAATATTTGTTATTTAATGGTTATCAAACTCGTTTGCCCGAACCGGTTTGATTCGGTTCGCAGACAGCCACCCGGTTTCCGGCGCGTATCAGTTTGGGGAGATACACGTCCAGGTCACGAAAAGAAAACCGCAGTTCCTTGACGCCTTTCCCTTGCCCGTCGACGCGTTCGGCGGTGGCAATGCCCAAAATGCCGGAAGCGGCGATGGCATCATCCTCATACAATTCACAAGATTCCCCGTTTCGGAAAATGTACAGGGCATCCGGGTGCGCCGCTTTCATCTCGCGGTATTTTCCCATCATGTCGGAAACTCCCGGGACATTTCCGTTCCCCGTTACATTCCGGGTCTTCAGTAGGTTCCTCGTGGCGTCGATGTCGATGAAATTCGTCCAGCCGGCTTTATGAAGTTCGACAGCAGCTTCCCGCAGGGATACCTTCCCGTTCTCGACCTCCTCTTTCAGGGATTCGAGAATGTTCTTGATTTTATAATCATTCATCATATTTTTTATTCTTTGGTTACATTGTTACTTGTTCCGACGGTATTCCGGTCAAGGGGAAAGCACCCGTGGCCTCCGGTAACCCGTCGATACACTGCCCGTCGTCAGGATTTCCCCGACAGGTAATGCCCGATGGACTTGTAACGGTTAGGAATGTTCGCGTTCTCGTTGAAACCGTTCAGGCAGTGGAGCAAGGCATCTTCGAGCGTGACATAACGACGGTCGAAAGTTTGGATATTATCCAGACAATAAGCATTTACAGCGTATTTGAAAGGCGCGTACATCCTTTCGTTCTCCCGCTTTAAAATGACAAACCAGTCGAAATGGAGTTTCAAGCGGAAACCGTCGCTCTCGCCGACTTTCATCAGCCGCTCTTTGTCGAGAAGCCGCCGCACGAGTGTGGCGTCGAGCTGACGGGTATACTCCCTGTACGCCTTGATACGGGCCGTGTAAGCCGCGGCATATTGTTCGATGTCCGTTTCTTTCAGCCGATGTTCCGCCGGGTAAAAGTCCAGCACCTCTTTCGTCGTGACGGGAATTTTCAGGTCGTCCACCCCGATCTCGTAGGTCTTGTTTTCCAACACGTCGTGGAACTCGAACCCTTGAATTCCCATGAGGGTAAATTCTCGCGTCGGGTCAGGGAGCGCAAGTGATTTGAGCTCTTCGAGGTCGCGGCACACGGCCACGACCGGATACTTCTCGACCACGTCTGACGGGCCTCCGATGCGGATATACGCCTTTTCACACCCGTCGTAATCACCATGCCGGACAATGTCGCAGCAGGTGTAGTTGGGGGCGGCACGATGCCGCGCCGTATATTCCGTCCAAAGCTTGTCCAGCCCGGCTTTTACTTCGTCAGGGTCGGTCAGGGCAACGTTGCCGCACTGGCTGCACCGGCCGTCCGACAAGGCGTTGCGGGTAAATTCGAGGAACTGTCTGGTGTTCGGGTCGATGACGGCGGTACATTTCACTCCAGTGCCGCCGCAGATACTGCATACGATTGACATAAGTTTTTTGATTTGTGTATTTATTCGTACAATCTTTCTTTTTGACGCTTTTTCAAGGTCATCCGGAGATATTGCATCAGTTTCCCGCAGGGACACAGGGCATGTTCCCGTTGGCGGGCATAACTCAGGTCCCCGTTGGAGAGAACCATGCCTTCAGCATTGAGACAGAGGTCGCCGTAAACGTAGTTCTCCTCCGTAAGATAAATCCCATGAACAGGGTTCGGAAACCCCTCCGTGCTGCGGCCTTCCCGGAAAAGGAAGATACGCTCGGCCTGTCCCCGGACTCCGAAAAAGGGATACGGGGAAAGTGCCGCGAGCGTGGCGGCATGCTCTGCCGGATCATGGAAGCGGTCGTCGCTCATTTCGAGCATGTGGCCGGAGTCCTGTTCCTTTTCCTCCTGGTACTCGTACAGTGCGGCGCAGGCTTCTATGAATTCCTCCGAACGGGATGTGGCAGAGCCGTTGGTTACGATATAAAAGTCATTGACAGTAATACCGTAGGCGCGTACCCGTTCGAGGATATGGCGGATGGCCCGGACGTTAAGCGACGGCTCGCCGCCCGTGATGTTGAAATGGTGAATATGCCTGACATGCCGCAGCAGGTTGCTTATATGTTTCAAAGGGATATCCACGGATTCGGCATCTCCCCGCATGCAATGGGTACAGCGCATGTTGCAACGTCGGGTAATCTCGATGCAGAGATTCTTGATATATAGTTCTCTCATATTCGATGTAGTTCGGCTTAGGTTTCATCCGGGATTTCCTTTCCCGTGTAAGGATTATACAGCGGTGTGTTGCCAACTGCCTCGGCGTCAATAGCGAAACTGCCACGGCCTACGTCGTAGAAGAGTTCCAGCTTTAGTGGCGTTGAAGCGATGACTTTCTCAGCCTCGGCTTGTGACAGGCCTGAATACATCAGGCATTTGACACGACACCGGAACATTTCCGGATTGGTTTCCGGCGTGGTAACTACATCAACGACCTCGCACACTTCATCCGTGATGGCGAAGCGGTCGGGATTGGGTGTGCCGTTCCTTCTAGAGCCGTCCGATGCGGCATGTCCGGTGATTGAATGGTTCCGCACCTTTTCGGCGGGATAGGTCTTATCGCCTTTGGCGAAATACGACTTGCCGGAGGCGACACAGGCATGATAGATTACGTCGTGGACCTTTCGTCCGTTGTCAAGTATAATTGTATAGACCGTTCCCTCCTGCAAGACAGGAACGGCATTCGGTTTATGAGACATAAGATTTGTTTTTAGCTGTTTATGAATTTCGGTCTTGCACGCCGCATGATGTGTAGGTCATCGTAACCGATGGCTCTCAGTTCGGAAAGCGGGTTGCGGTACTCCTTTTCATGGGCTGGCCGTGTCATGGCGATCACGCCCGCATAGTCGGCTGCGCCATGCTGGCCGACATGCATGTAGGAGGTTATTTCACCCCGCCGTCCGCTCCACGGTATGTCCGGGAACAGGGCGATGACCTGTCCGTCGGGATAGCGTCTAAAGACCACCTTCGTCATTTTTCCCGCAGATTTCCGTGTCGATTTCATAGTCCCCGTAATTTTTGAATTCATAGTCCACTTCGCTGATAATTTCGTCAACCTCTTCGTCCGTTATTTCATCAGCCTTCGGGTTGTCGATATCGAGCCGTACGGTCAGGTAAATGGTTC
Source organism: Bacteroides sp. RTP31139st1_H2_RTP31139_211217 (assembly GCF_040227615.1). Taxonomy (NCBI): domain Bacteria; kingdom Pseudomonadati; phylum Bacteroidota; class Bacteroidia; order Bacteroidales; family Bacteroidaceae; genus Bacteroides; species Bacteroides sp. RTP31139st1_H2_RTP31139_211217. Next base: position 29,910 of record NZ_JBCNZM010000015.1, read on the forward strand.
TTGTTGCCATAATATCATACATTTTTTAGTGTAACAAAGCCGGCTTATGACGGACCGACGGTATATTTCTCTATCAGCCGCTTCCGGTACGCCTTGTCTTTTCCGGCGGCAAGGCTTGCCAGTTTGCGGATATTCCGGTTGGCTTTTTCCGCGACCTGCTCCACTGTCGGTCCGGGAGTCATGAAATCACGGCATCCGGCACCGCAATACCGCTGCTTCCCCTTGACCGTCCTGCCACAGGCCGGACACCGGCGCTTGCCGTCACGCTCCAGCACTTCCAGAATATTGGCATGAATGCCTTTCCACCATTCAATACGGTCTATGTCATAATCGTAGACGGTTATCGTGTTCCCGAAACTGCGGGCTTCGACCTCAACGGCAATGCCCTCATTTTCAAGGTAAACCTTCAATACCGGGTCTTCGTGAGGCTCACAGTGCCTGTCATACCAGATGATATAGGTGGGATCGTCCAGTTCGTCAGGCTCTCCCAGACAGAGTTCCGTAAGGCCGTTGTTCACGAGAATGTTGCGGATGGCGTCTTGTAAATCTTTGATACAGTCCATTGATATTTCGTTTTATGGTTGTTCCTCATTCGTCAGTTCATCTCCGAAGCGTGGCCGACGAACTGGAAGATATCGGCGTATTGTTCGCTGTAGATATAGAATCCGTCCCGTTTTTCCCCGGTCTCCGCATCTATTCCGTCAGCAAGGAGATATTCCCCGTCATCCGTCAGGTAGACATCGGTAAGCTTGATACGGGGCGTGTCGTGCTTCCCGTACAAGGTTGTCGTGACGGGGAAGTTGTTGTCATCGAGTTCCTCCTCTTCTGTAAGGCCGAGTGATACGCGGCCATATTGTGCCAGGAACTCCAGCATGAATTTCAGCATGGCTTGCTCGGCCTCGTGCAGCCGTCCGTCGATAAAGGCGTACTGGGTGGCGAACAGATGCAGCTTGTCGGCGCTCATTTTGTCCGGGGCTTTGCCCGGCTCCGCATTGTCTTTCTGTATTTTATCCATATCTGTCATATTGTTGGTTTCATGTTTCCAGCGGGGTGAAGGAGACGGTCAGTATCACTTTCTCGTCACCCAGGTTGAACACTTTCAGGCAGTCGTTACTGATAGTCCTTTTCAGGATGTCTCCCCGGTATCGGGAATTGCGTACCTTGAAGGTAAAATCATCAATGAACGAGCTGATGCAATGAAGCACGTGGTCGAATTCTTCCTTACCATACCGTTCCATTTCAGGGAAGATGCCTTTCAGATGCGCCCGCAGGCTCAATATGTAGTTCGGGGTCTTGCCCGTGATTTTTCCCGAGTATGTGATTTTGTATTTCCTGTCCATGATATGCCGTTCCATTTAATCGTTACTGTCATACCAGCCCTCGATCTCATCGAAATAGCCGTTCGAGTCCCATTCTTCCAGCAAGGTGGTCGGGTACGTCCATTCAAGGCTGTAAAACAGATCCTGGCACACCTCTTCATTACCCTTGCACAGGGCGAGCAGTGAGTTATGCGTGAAACAGCCGTCACTGCTCTCCGACACACGCCAGTCCTCACGGTCTTCTGCCGCGTATTCAGGTACATAGCACACTTCATCGGGGCGGTTGAGAAAGGCATCCTCGTTCTTGTAGATGTTTCCTTCCCCTCCGTATTCCAGTTCATAGAACACACCTTCCGGCGTTTCTATCCTGTTGCCAATCTCTATCATAGCGTTACCGTTTCGTGGGTATATATAATCACCATCCGGGAGGAGAGCACCTTGTCGCGTACCGTGGGGTTGGCGATTGCCCAATCGGAATGGAAATGCATGTCCGGAATGGATGCGGTGTCCACAATATCGCCCCCGTTTTCCAGATGGAGATAATCCGGCTGATACAGGTCGCAAAGGAATTTGCCGTCCGTATCGCTGATGGCGTATATCTTGCCGTCGAGTGCGGCCGTCATCTCCTCCTCGCTGCGGTAGACCAACAGGTATTTACAGCCGGTCTTCATCTCTTCCGCAATCCGCTTATGCAGTTCTTCAGGAGATAATTCACGCAGTCTTGACACGACCGCCCCGATACTTTCCACGGCATCGTAGCTGTCCAAGACATCATGGCAGGTCGTTTCAAACTCCTCTTTCGGACGACCCGCAAAATTGATGGTACGGACTTCCTGCCCGTGCCCGCCGAGCAGGTAAAAGGGCGTACCGTTCCATTGTTCCTTTCTGACAGAGAGCGGCCGGGAGCATTCCCGTGTCTGCCGGTTCACAACGGCATACAGTTCCAGACTTTCCCCGCATTCCATACGCAGGATATGCCGGGCGAACTCCGTAAATGTCATGATTTTGATTCCTTCCCCGTTCGCCGTGAAGAAATCCTGTCTTGTCTGTTTCATAAATCCGTTTTTTTAAGAGTAGGTAATCGTTTTGTATAAGGGGTGGAATACTCACCTCGTTTTGAAAAAAAAGACCGCCGCAGCCGTAGCCGCGACGGCCCGTCATCATTATGGCATGTGATGAACAGGTTCTATTTTCGTTATTCGGCCTCGTAGTACGGTACGCCGTGCCTTACCACTGCTTTTTCCATTTCTTCCCACCAGATTTCACTATGGCGGTCATTGTCAAAATCTATGGGCTTTCTTTTACCGAGCCGCAGCCGGTCCCGTGTCTCCATTTCCGTTTCGTACACAATCTGTTCCATTTCTTCGTCCGTAACATGGTAGGTATCGAACGGCTCCGGCAGAGATTCCAACTCCCTGCGTGACAGCTCGGATTGCCCGCAGGTGAAAACCTTGTCATAGAAAGCGTCATCTTTCGGCGGCAGTTCGGGTTCCTGTTCCGGCAGCACATCCAAATAATCCGACTCGTACAGGTAGTTTTCGTCGCGCCCCTTCGTCTGCCGGTTGTTCTTGAACTCTTCCAGATCACTTTCCGTCAGGCGGAATTCCTTCTTCTTACGCCGCAGGTACTCCATCATGTTTTCGAGGGAGGAGAACGGGGCTATGAGCTCCATGGAAGAACGGTTGTGCCAGGCATCGCTCCGGTACAGCAGGTAGACCTGCGGGCGGTTCCGGGCCGCCTCCTTACGGTATTCGCCGAACTCATACAGGGCGTTGTCGAAACTTCCGAATGCCAGCCGGACTTTGTCTTCGACGGATATGGACTCCCGGCATTCCTCGAAACGGCGTTGCACGTATCCGATGAAATCCACGTCTTCCAGAGTCTCCATGACCGTGCTGTCATCAGTCGAGAGCGCGATGTCAGCTCCTGCGAAATTGTCGGCTGACAGCACGTGTTTCTCTTCATTGTATTCGTCTTCCGCCCTGCAGACGGCCAGACCGGGCGTTTCTGCCTCGATCTCCACGACCTTACGGAGCGTCTCTTCGATAGCTATCCGGTATTTTTTCATTGTATGATGTTTATTTGTTTCAGTTCACGTTTGTAGTTTCTCAATGACGGCTTGTGCCCTTTCTCCCTTACGATCTGGCGCATCTGTGCAAAGGTGTATGCCTTCTCCATGTCCAGGCCGTAGTCCGTGGCGAATGCCGTCATTCCGATATAGCAGAAGCCGAACTTCCGGTGCAGCATGTCGGCCGTATAAGGAGTCATGTCTTCCGCCAAGGTTACGGGGACAGCCATTCCCCGGATCTTGAACTTCAAGCCCTCGATAAGGGTCCCGCAGTTGTCGCTGTGGTAGGTCAGGTCCCTGCGGCGGGCGCAGTAACCGATGGTCTCACCCATGAAGGTGTTGCGGAAGATTTCCGTACGGTTCAGGTCCTTCAACTTCTCGACACCGTAATAGCAGACCGCCTGTACGGCTTTCAACGCTTTGTCCACACGGGGTTTGACAAAGCGGGGGTCGTTTTCCGCCACGATCTTTTCCAGCCACGTGCGGTGGAAGGTTCCGACAGGCACGTCGAACACCTTCTCCGGCGTGCAGTATTTTGAATCCGACCGCGTCATCATCAGATGTGCCGAGGACGGCTCGTATTGTTCTTTCAGGTAAAAGGCCAGACAGGTATTGCCGACTTTGCAGTAAGTATAGTCGTCACGGCTGTTTTTCAGCGACAGCATCGTGGTTTCCCCGCCGTAGAACTTCTCGGGCAGTCCGGTCTGTCGGCAGAACTCCGTGAGGAAATGTCCGGGGATGGCATGTGCATAACTGCGCTCCTGGTAGCACTCCTTCGCCATTTGCGGAGTGATGAACCGTTTGGCAAAGTCACAGATATGGTAATGACCGTAATCATACGCCGCCTGCGTGTTCGCGGAGCTCTGGAACTTTTTGGGCATCTGGCGGAACCAGCGGAAACTCGTCCCGTGCTCCATGCAGTAGTCGACAAATTCCCGCGTCCATACATTTTCAGGAAATTCGGGACAGTTGCCGTTTCTTCGGATGAATGCCTTGCACACTTCCACCGTGAGCAGGGATTGTTCAGTTTCCTCGTCGATATAGCAGTTCGTCTCCCGTTTGCTGTTATCGATGGCAATGACCAGTCTTTCCGGTGTCTTGAACCGCTTCGGCAACTCCCCGAACATGTAAGGGTGTTTCTCCATCAGCCGGTCCGCCAGCATGTCGTCCAGATATACCGACAACGGCTTGAAAAACTGGGGGTCTGTGATGAAGTTTTTTCCTTCGGTCGAACAGACAGCCGCATGGAGAATCTCATAGGAATAGAACCGGGCGGGAACAAGCGAGAGGTCATGTTCCGCCATCTTGCGGTAGTATGCCGCAGTCTTGAAACGGGACGGCACGACGGCATCGGTAACCGTGCTCAATATTTTCATCCCGTCGAGCATCCCGTAATAGAACTCTTGAGTCTTTACCTCAACGGGGACATATCCGAGGATAAGCCCCGTTTTCATGACGGCGTCTGTCCTGCTGTCCGTGTAATACGGGTCGTAAATATAGCTGCGCAAGGCCAGGTATGCCAGTTGCGCATCCCAAAGGCGTTCAGGTATGAAGGCGAGAATGTCGAAATCCCCGCGTCCGTTTCGGATGACCGCTTCTGCCATTTCTCGGGTAACCATTGCTTCGGGAACGGCCGTGATATTCTTCGGTTTTTTGCGCATGGCGTAGTCACAGACTGCTCCCGAACGGTACGCCTCCGGAATATTGCGCAGCTCGAAGCTGTGCCAGCTCTCCGTGCTGCCCGCGATGATTCGTTCTATACGTCCGGGTGTGAGGAAACGTCCCGGAATATGGCTCAGCACCTCTATTTCCTTGCTTTCGACGGCTGCTTCCACGATCTCTTCCGTGAACAGGTGTTCCGGCAGCCATTCTATGGCCGATACGATGTTATTGTGCCGCATACAGTTTCTTTTTAAGGTTGGACGAACGGACGATTCTCACAAGGCGGCACCCCCGGTAGACATAGAGTATCCTGGATTCCCGTTCGGCGAGTTCCTCAAGTCCCTGCCAGTGCTGCGGTGTATTTATCTTTTCGAGTCGGACATGGTTGTTCACATATACCGTGATCGGTTTCATGCTGTCATGGGAGGGCGTATCTTCGACGAAGAGCGGCTGTTCACAGTATTCTCCCTTGTCCATGACATGCCATCTGCCGTTATCGAACAGGAGGCACGTGTCCTCCATGCGGCCGAAAATGTCTGCGTTGTCCGCGATGCGTGATGCGGATTGCCGCGGTGTTTCCCGTCCGTCACGGATCTTTGAAAAACAGTGGACGGTATCGCCGGTTCCTGTCCATTTTCCATAGGGTGACGGTCCCAGTTTTTGTATGTCGCCCAGCGACAGCAGGGCATCTACCCGTCTGTCATTGGGATAGAACACCCGGAGTTTCCTCACAAGGTCTTTTGAAAGCGTCTCATGGAGCGCCTTGATGTGCCGGACACTGCCGTCCGGCAACAGTTTTCCGATTTGTATGCTCATAATAGTGCTATCTCTTGTTGTTGAAGTATAGCCGGGTCGTCCTTCTTTCGATTGACAGTCCGGCTTGAAAATTATGATTTACAGAAGTCTTCGGACTGGTATCCGGCCATGTCCGGTACGGAACCGCGTGTCATTCCGTCCTGTCGTCTTCCCGTCTTTTCATTTTCAGTTCCCTGCCGGTTGCCGTGCGGCAGAGCGGCAGTTTCCCGGAAGCGGTTTGCTTGCATCCCTCGACGAGCCGTCCTTCAGACACCATTTTCCCGTACATTTCCCTGATATAACGGTATGCCGGGGAGGTGTTCGAATAAACGGACTTCCCACGGAGTGTCTTGACACGCAGCTTTTCGACGAGTATTTCCAGCACCTGCTCCCGGCTCTTGTACAGGTTCCGGCGCTTGGTGCGGAAGGCGTCGAGAAAGACACCCCCGATAGTCATGTCATGAGTCTTGTGGTAATACGCGAGTTCTTCCTCCTCCGTCAGGTCGAGAATCTCGCCGTAAGTGTCAGTACGTAGGTACCGGAAGGTCGTTCCTTGTGCCAGAATCTTCTCGATAAGCTCCATGTGCTCTTTAAGAACAGGGCCCGATAACGATTGGGGATGACAGTACAGGCATGTCTTTCCGAGATACACCTCGGGACAACCGTCTTTGTATTTGTTTTCCTTGATGCTGAACCCTGTTTCCGTGAAAAGGCGCTTTACCTCGTCGAAGAAGCGTCCGGCTTTCTCTTCCGGCATGCGACCGCCGTCATAGCCGGACTCGACGCGGAAGTATGTGTCGATATATATCGGTGTGTCCATTTACAGTTCTGATTTTGATATGTTATATAAAGCATAGCCCGGAACCTCCCGCTCGGGTTCCGGGCATCGTTGAAAATATTCTCATAGACGTATGGAATCGAACACTTTGTCGATGTCCTCCTGCGCCAGCCCGATGTAGCGCCGGGTGGTTTCCAGGTTGGAATGGCGGAATATCTGGTTGAGCAGGATCAGGCCCTCGGCCGAGCGTCCCATCAGCTCGTAGACATAGCGCCCGAAAGTCTTGCGGAAGGTATGTGTGGAGAATGCCCTGATCGGCAGCCTGTACCTTACCTTGAATACCTTGAGCAGCCTGTTGATGTATTCCAGCGAGTAAGGTTTCCCGGTACGCGGGCTGAGAAAGATGTACTGTTCGGGGGCGGGTTGTCCGAGCATCTCGTACAGGAAACGGTTCTTCTCCTGCACGTCCCTGTTGAACTTGATCAGGCGGTTTTTCTTTGTTTTCTGCTCGATGCGGGTCATGGTGCTTTTTCCTAAGATGTCTTTCCAGCGCAGGGTCCTCACGTCGGAGGCCCTGCATGCCGTGCAGAACGACAGCCAGCAGTAGGTCTCCCACAGGTACTCGCCGTCCTTCTCAAGCCCGCGGACCAGCCTGTTATATTCCGCTATGGGCAGGTAGTCGGCTGTCGTCAGTTGTCCCTTGATTCTTGTCACGTGGCAGCCTTTTAAGATTCCGGCAACCCTTCCGAGAGCATCAGCTCGGCCAGCGCCCCGTTCTGGGGAATCATGGCCGGAATGTCCGTACGTCCGGGCTTGTAGATTTCGGTTGCCACGTTATAGATATCCCACGCCGTGAGCGTCTTCTTCTCTTCGGTGAGTTTGAGCAGGTCCTCGGTGAAGATGGAAATCTGGGACTGGTTCAGGGGATAGGTCTCCACCTTGGACGAAAGACGCTTGTCGGAACTGTCATGCGATACGCGCAATGCTGTCAGCAATCCGATGTAGGCGTACATCTCCACCGGGGTAATTACTTTCGCTTTCAGGCGGCGGATGCGTTCCCTGTCCTCGTTCATCTGTACCTCGAAGTTCGAGAGCCACTCGTCTACACGACCGAAAAGCTCTTCGGTGGTGACTTTGTCTTTCCCGTAGTTCGACACACTGCGTTCGGGGGAGAGGATGCACTGGTTGTGGCACACCCTGACGCACGGGCCGATGGCCGCCTGGATGCCGTCCTGATGGAAGGCGATGACAAGCGTCGTGGTCAGCTCGTCCGTTTCCCATTCCTTAATGCGGATGGTCGTATAAACGCGGCGCAGGATATGCGCCTCGACGGCCATCGCCCCGTACTTTTGTTCCACCTGGGGCAGGACGACCACGCCGGGCTGTGCCTTGTTCTTGTTCTGGGCGGCGAAGATTTCCTCCACCTCGTAATTCAGGTTGTGTTTCTGGCAGATGTCCGCCATGCGCTCTATCACCTCGTAATGGTAGATTCCCTTGAGCGGGTTGCCATAGATGTCATTTTCCTTGTGTGTGCGCCGGAGCGTGTCGAGCGTCATCACCTCGACGTTGTTGTTCTGGAAATCGAACTGCACGGGGGCGGCCGTTGTTGCTAATGCTGTTGCCATAATGATTGATATTAAAAAAGTTATACAATAAGAAAGGCGGTGAACCGTTGTCCATCGCCTTTCCGGAATTCATTTTGCGGTTTCAGGCAGGTAACGCCTGCATATCAGGTCCGTGATACTCGGGTAATACACGTTGCCATAAGTTCCGTATGGTCCGAAACGGGCAAGGAAGCGGAAGTAAAAATCTACCGGACGCCGGTAGCTCGTCTGTATTTTGGTTTTCAGCAGGCGGTAGGCGTACTCGTCAGAATTTTCCACCTTGACCTTGCGTCCGTTGAAATAATAGTTTCCCTCCTTATCTGAAGAAAACGATACCTCTTCCTTTGCCGGACGCTCGCCGGCAACGACCCTGAAGAAGTCCTCCAGGGAGCGGCAATCCTGGTATTCTACCGGAATCGTGTCGCCCTCTCGCAGTTTCACGTCCAGTTTGTCAAGCAGTGTCTTGATGGCGGGCGTGTAGATATTTTCGGATTGGAAGCATCTTGTATCCCGCCAGTATTTCTCGAAAAGAGAGCCGGTTTCAAGGAGTAGGAACAGGGTTTCACGCGCTGTCTGCGGTTTATCGGCCAGATATGGAATATACTCGGTCACCAGTATGGAAAGTGAAAGATACTCCTCCGGTTGCAGTTCGCTCTTCTGGTGCAGGTTACAGTGCCTCTCGAGCAGGGAGTCGATGTCGGCTTCCCGCAAGCTTTCGTCCGTCCATACCAGGCAACCTTCTTTCTTGCAGGCGGGACATTTATCCGCTCCATACGGCAGGAGCATCACCTTGCCGCAATCGGAACAGGTGACCAGGTCGCCTCGTTCCGTATAAACATCTACCGTTTCCATTCTCAATCCTCCGCGTAAGGCCATTCAAGGCAGCAGTCATTGCATACGGCCACGCCCTCGTCACTCAGAATGTCAATATCTGTGCCCCCACATTCGGGGCATACCGGTACCTTTTTCTTGTCCATTCGTCGCTCTGCCGCTTCTTCCGTCAGAAGCAGCGGCACCCAGTATGCCGATGTGCCGAAATCCCGTATCCCGTTTTCATCCTGTATGGGTTCACAACCTTTCGTTCCCATGTATTTCTGGGAGTCCGGCCAACACACGGCACGGTAACACTTGTCCCGTTCGGGAGATTTGCCGGTATGGCGTATATAGTCTTCCTCGGGCACGTAAAGCGCTCCGTTCTCCCCGCTTCCCCATGCCGGATAACCGGTTCCTTCTTCCTCGAAAGGAGCACTTTCCTCGGGAAATTCCACGAGTGCATATAACTTGTCATCCCATGCCAGGGAACACTCGCCGCAGTGGAACCGACTTTCGTGAATATCATAACGGATATTTTCCGAATTGCATTTCGGACAGATAATGTCTTTTGTTTTTACTTTCGGGAAACTCAGGATTTCTCCGGCAATGATTTCCATGCTGGGCCAGAACAACTGTTCGCAGTAATCGTCGGCCATCTTTTCCGCCAGATTCTGCATGTCGTCATCGCTGATCTTTTCCACATCGAAACCTTGTCCTTCCAGGTCATCGCGGTGGACGGACGTGATAGGGAAATACCCGGCGTTCAGCTCCCGGATAAATTGTCTTTCCTCTTCTGTCGGTTCGGGTAAGTTGTTGAAATATTCCCTGAGCCGTTGATAAAGTTCTCTTACCATAATTATATTCCTGTTTTTAATCTAATATCCACCAGTCGAGGACCAGTAGTTCCGGTCCATGATTTTTTCAAGTTCGAGGTCGGAACGTTCTTTCCAGAGGTCGAAGTCATCAAGCAGCTCCGTTCCGTCCTCCAGAGAAAGCACAGTATCCTCATTGTCAAACAGATAGTCTTGTATGTCATATCCGGACGGATAACGGTTTTCCCGGATGATTTCTTCTGCAATTTCCTTGTCCATTCGGTTGCCATTTTTTCAGTTCGCCGGTATTGTAACCGGATTCATTTGTTTTGTCTTTTCCTTGTAAAACCTGTCGATGGCAAGGAAGTAGTCCTCCGCATCCCAATCAGTGCCCGCATGCTCAGTCTCGAATTCTTCCGCCCACTGGACGATCTCGGCATTGACGGCACGGGAGTCCCTGTCCTCCCACAGGTTGTCCGCCCCGGCATTGTAGGCAAGGTCCACGACAGCCTCCTGCAACTTGTTGTAGCCGTTACACTCTCTACCGTTGGAACGCAGCCATAAGTCCACGTCGACGGCATCCTCTTCCGTCGTCCCATTGTGCAGGCACAGGCACTGCCCGTTGCCGTTATGGCATACGAGGACCGGCCGTTTGGTGTCGGGGCATATCCGTACCAGCAGCTCATTGGCGGCAAGTGTTTCCGTATCATGCCCATTGAGCATTGCAGGAAGCGCCTGGCTGACCAGACTCAGGATTTCCTGTTCCTCCTTTGTCCCGGACGGCTTGGAAGCCAACAGGTTCTGTATGCGTTTAAGAAGATTGTAAATCATAATCAGCAGTCATTATGTTCTTTCCAGATTTTACGTTTCTCGTCATAGCCCTTGTTTTCCCACCATTCATTGCAGGTTTCGGCAAACCCCTGATGGTTGTCTCCGGCCGGACACTTGTCCTGACGGCAACCCGTGATCTGTTCCATTTGATTTGCGTCCAACGAGTTCCACCATTCCTCCATGCGTTCTTTGAACTCTTTTAAAGTACAGAATGGCTGATGGTCCTCGCATTCGTCGCACCAGTTATCATAGCGGTCTATACCCGTGGTACCGATGAATGTACGGGCATTCGGATCCACCCATGCCTGGGTCTGTATATTGTCTGAACCGCACCCCTCGCATACGACAATCTCGTCGTCATTGACATCAGCGGAGATGAACCCGTGTTCTTCCAGCCAGTGGGCAATCTCAAGCAATCCCTCGGTCTGTACCTGTCCGATGGGCTCATCGAAATCCTCGCCGGCTTCGCCGTTGAGCGTGCAGAGCAGTTTGCCGTTCCCGTCGATGAAAAGTTCATAAACGGTCGCACTTTCATAACCGCCGTATCCGTAAAAAGCGGAATTGTGGACCACCACTATCGGGGAGGTTTCATACTCCGCTGATTCCGCCTCCCGGTAATGTACGCCGCAGTTGCGGTAGAACGTGCCGATGATGTTGTTCTCCTTCTTCACGGCGTCGCGGATTTTCTCCATAAGTGATCTTCTGATGGAGATGATACTGAGGTGCGCATAATCCTTACGGAGACGTCTGTACACTTCCTGCTCGAAGTTGCCTCGAACAGAGTCGAAAGGGGATACGCCGGCGTTCTCCCGGATATATTTGTCCTCGTTAAAGTTGTAGCGCCGGCAGACAATATTCTTGACGCGGCGGAATTCCTCTCCGGCAAATTTGAGGATACTGTTCTCGCCTAGCGAAGTCGGAAAATAGCAGCGGGGCATGTGCACTGTCATTTCACGGTAAAGTGTGTCATCGTCTTCCGGAAAGGTTCTGTCTGTTTCCGGCTTTGTAGGTTTTTCCTGTTCCATGTTGCTTGTTTTTTATCTGTAGTTGAACAATTTCCGGTTTGCCGCCCGTTGCATGGCGGTCACCATATTCTTATGTCATAATCTTTAAAATAGTATTCCAACTCTTTTAATCCTTCCAAAGAGTGCAGCTCGTTCTTTCCGGTCACTTCGATGTCGACGGATACTGCATTTTCATCTTTGATGTTTACTTTGGCATTGTCAAACACGCATCTTACATATTCTGCAATGCATGAGGCAGGCAGGTCGTTTTTTACAATATTAAGTACCATATTATTTATTGTTCATTAAATGTTTGCTACGTCCATAAACCGGGCACCGCTTGCGGTATCTGCATTCGCCCCGGGCCGCGTCGGTATGCGCCCGGTGCCATTCATCCCAGCTCTTCACTCCATTGTCTGTAAGGAATATGATCAGTTGCATGCAGCAGAAACCGCGTTCCTCACGTTTCCGGTCATGAAGGTTGGCCAGCCCGTTATCTTTAGGTTTCATACAGGTTTGATGTTACGGCAGGTTTGCTCGAAACGCCTTCATGGCATATCATTAAAACCATGAGACATGCACATAGGCATCGCTTTGGTCACTGCCGTTGATTAGACAATCAAGTACTTCGATAAACTTTTCCCGGTCCATCCCGGCCTTTGCCAGGCAGGAATAAAATTCTTCGGCATTCTGCCGGAAGGTTTCATCCTGTTCTGAGATATGTTTTCTTAGCTGCTGCAGACCCGAACGGGCTATTTCGAAGTCATCGGTATAGGCGTCTTCTGCGGAGTTATCAACTTCGAACATTGTCAGGATATCATAAAAGATATCCTGACCGCCCCCGCCATACATACCCGGATATTTGTATTCGATTTGCCAAACTCTGGCTACATGTAGTTTCTGGCCATTATCTTTTCATTTTTCGGATTTGTTGTCTTATGCAGTGCAGCATCAATTCGATACCACGGATGCTTTCCTCATTCTCTTTCAGTTTGTAATAGTAGGCGTTCGCTTCGTCGTAGTCTTCCCGTGCCTTGCGCAATCTGCATTCCTTGGCGTCACGGACCTGTTCATGGGACAGGTCGTAACCGATGAACTCGTCCATGAAACAGGAAACCGTACGCCCGTAATAGTGGTCCGTGCGGGTTTCCACCGCAGTACGGATGATGTCGTCGCACCGCCTTCCGAGTGTCCGGAGTACGTCGCTGATATGCCGGTCATGGTACTCGTAACCGAAGAAACGGGTATACCACTCGTGTTCCTGCCGGTTTGTCTTCCCCGCGTAATACTCGTACCATTGGGCGTCGCACTTGGTGTGCCTCTGGGTAACCTTGAATATGGCATACTCTTCACCGATCCATGTAAAACGTGAGAGTATCTCACTCGCTTCTTCCTCATAGTAGCTATCCCGCCAATTCAATTCTTCGGTCTGGCTGAGCGGGAGGAATGACTGTTTGGTGATCCACTGCCCGAAACCTTTGTGCGTGACATGCGGAAGCACTTTCACGACCTTGCTCCATGCCTCGTTGCAGGCTTCATCCAGTGAAGGGAAACTTTCAGGAAAGCGTTCCCTGTCCGTTCCGTCTCGCAACACCTCGTTCCAATCTTTGTCGCAGACAATGAGGGTGAGGTCCTCCCTCACATGGCAGTCGCGTTCGCAATAGCCGTAGGGAGCATCGCAGAGCGTGTACCACTCCTTCGGTCCATAACCGTCGTCACGTCCCAGATAGCGTTTGGGCTTACCCTTCTCTGTCTGCACCTCCCACACTTCCGTGCAGTTTCCACGGTCGATATGGTGCAGGCGTACCCTGATTTCCTTGTTATCTCGTTTTTCTTCCATGTCGTTCATTTTTAGTATGGCCTGTCTTTTTCTTTTCGAGAATCCGGTAGATTTCTTCAAGGTCATGCTCATTGTCTATCGGTTGCCCGTATTCCGTATCCACGATGACCACCCTGGCATTGGCCAGGTGACATCCTGCTATCGTCTTGTCATAGCCGCTCCATTCAGGATTGATTTCTGTTACCGTGTCAAATTCAAGTCCGTATGATGTCTTCATTGTATTTCCAGTTATTATGCGTATTTTTCTATTTTATGCTACCGCTTTGTTCTGCCCGTCGATAATATGCCTGCATTCGGCTTCCAGTTCTTTCATACATTCCGTACCATAGAATCCCCAACAACTGTCCAGTTCATTGTCATCGTCACTTTCCGGCATGATGCGATACCCGAAAACTTCCCCGGTATAGTAGTTGTCAAGGGTACTGATTTCGTCTTGCAGGTATCCCTCGATCCGCTTCCTGCGTTTCGCGGTGATGTTCTTCCACCCGTATTCCCGGCGCACCTTGTCCAACGGTACCGCGATGATTCCGAAAAATCCGGAATCCCACGGGCAGCTGAACGGCGAGGTGGATATTGTAATGCCGCCATGGTCGTAGAGGTAGACCGGCAGGGCGATATATTCCTTCAGGAACGATTCCCGGAAATTTCCGATATGCCCTTCAAAAACCTTGTCGATATCGAAGTGGTCATCAAACTCCTTCTCCGGGCGGTAGCGACGATGTGCCGTATAAAGCGTACCGAGATTGTCATATGCTTCACGCGGGCTTCGGGCGTCATCATCATAATAGATGTTGATGCGGTACCCGTTATATTTGATTTGATTATATAGATTCATTTGCCTGGGTATTATGTCTTGTTACAAAGTCTTACAAATTGTTCCGTAATCTCGTCCCGCTCGAACTCGTCGCAGTTCAGGTCGAAGAATATACCCGAAGCCGCGAGCATGTCACGGGCTTCCCCGTAGGTAAGGTCGTTCCTGTGCCTGTATCTGTCCACCATGTCCCGATGTTCGGCTTCCGCCCGGTCGTGCAGCCTCATTTTATACAGCCTGTACCATGCGGGGAACTGTTCCTTGGAAACCATATTTTCCAGCTGCAAGTCCCGGTATCTTCCCGGTGCCAGCAGGATGTGGCTGTCAATGTAGGACTTCGCCTCGGCTATGATTCCCTCCCTGGTGAAGGGACGGTGGGAGCGTGCCGTGAAATGCACCCATCCACCATGCAACGGGTGTTCGATTTCAATCTGCACACCCTGCCTCCTGACATGTACCACGATATAGGCGGTCTGGCCGGGGAACATATCGTCCTTGAGGCTCACTCCCCGGCAGGCCGGCGGGTCAACATGGATGTAGTGGTCCTGCCTTGCGCCCCCGAGGAACCTTTCAAGCTGCCGCATCGACTGGCGGTAGATGAATGTCCCCACGCGGCACTGGCCTCGGCGGATGTCGCCGTAATAGTACTTTCTTGCCCTTGCTCCGGTAATGCGGGACTCGTCCGATGCCTCGAAATAGCTCCGGTAGGTATCGTCCGTACGGCAGAAATCATATATTTCCTGAAAAGTCCTTGTTTTCATTTGTTACTCCTTTTTATGTATTGTCTTCTTCCGGCGGGGGAAATTCCCCCGTCCTGTAAAATATCTCTCCGAGACGGTCAGCCTGTTCCGCCAGACCTCTCTTCCGGACAGCCGACACGGCATCGCGTGCGGCCTTTTCGTACATGCCCAGCAGTACCGCCTCGGGCAGGCGTTTCGTCCGCCACACCTCCTGTGCGGTGGCGAGCATCTCCACCTCGCAGCCCAGATGGCTGGCCGTGAGGATAATGACGGCATTGCCGATGAAGTTCGGTACGCGTTCTTCCTGTTGTTCTCCTTTCATTGTTCCGTGCCTTTAATCCGTTTCGAACTCGTCTTCATAGACCTCGATCTCCTTCCTGCTCTCGCAGATGCGTACCAGCCAGGTGTATTGGAGCCGTTCCAACAGTTCTATACGGCGATAGCCCTTGTAGGGCACTTTCAGCGTTGCAATGTCTCCCGGTTTCATGTCAGGCGGGTATTTCAAACTGGACATGGAAATGGAATTCGCTTATCAGGCTGCAAATCTGCGGTACTGATTTAGGATCCTCCCCGTAAAGGTAGAAGATGGTCCGGCAACGTGTCAGGCATCGGATACCCTGTTTTCGTAACCGGTACAGCAGGTAGGCCCTGCGTCGTAGTTGTTTCTTGCTCATCGTATAAAGGATTATGTCGTTTTGATTAGAATAGCGGTGTGGTCGTCAAACAGGGGCATCTCTTTACGTTTTCGATGTAATGCCTCCATTGAAAGATGCTCATCTTGTGTTAACAGGGATGAGCATCATTTCAATGGAGGGAGTACTAATTTATTCTGACCCGCCACACCGCGCCGCCTACCGGGCGGATGGTGATGACGGCCTATTTCTTACGCCATGCCGCCATCTTCTTTTTGATGTTGATATTGTTGTCCGCCAGCATTTTTTTCAGGACTGCCAGCAACCGCCAGCCTTCTCCGTTTTTATACTCTTCCGCCTTGGCTGACAGGAACGTCAGTGACTGGTACTTGTCCAGACGCCGACCCCGGTCATTGACAGCCGTGCAACCGTGGAAACGAATCAGGTTCTGCATGGTAAAGAACGCCCCGGCTCCCTTATAGGCATCCATCCATGCCTTGCTTTGAGGAGTGCCCCATGGCAGCCGGATACGACGGTCATTGAACTGTCTGACCGCGTTGTAAAGCTGTGTGGCGTCCAACGCGTGCCTGATGTGGGTTATCGCGATGGAAAGCGGGTAGTACAGTTTGGATTGCAGGTCCTCCACGAAAATATTACGGCCGTGTATACGCTTGTAGGGAACTCCCTTGCATTTTCTTGTTTCCAGGTTGCCCACGTGTTTTTTCAGCGCGTTGACATAGTCGCTCGCGATGGCCAAAACCACATCACGGTTGAACCAGCGGTTTCTCTCGGCAAAACCCGTGATGTCCTTGTGTTCCATCTTCATCTGGGCGTGCAGCTCGTTCAAGAGCATTTTCCACTGGTAATCATAGCCTTTCCGGTGAATCATCTCGGTCACCCCTGCCGGCTCTTTTTCACGGTAATGCGTGTATGACATCATATGGAACATTTGTGCCATGACCCACCGGCGGAAGAGTCGGTTGTTGGGAACGGTACCCTGTGCCATGATGCTGCCGAATATCGGGTCGTTGTCATCCAGGATGGTAAGTTTCCCGTCTTTGTTGGAGGCGATATACTCGCCGCCCTCGGCTCCCTGCATGGCGAACAGGCAGCTCACGTCCACACCGGCACCGCGGAGTGCCTCGATACGCTCCCGCGCCCCTTTGGGAAGTCCGGCAGGAGAATTATGGCCGGCCACCACCGGATAGACGGTGCCCAAATCCGAATTCTTGCCGATAACGGTGCCCGTGGCGGCAAATTCCTTGTCCGCGATGGCGAATTCCGTGCCGCATCCGGGGCACAGGACTTTTGTTTCTTGTTTCTTTCTACTCATTGTGAATTTGTTAATAATTGATTACTTCCGGGTTCCACCCATTTTCTGAGTATCACCAGGTCCTTGTCTTTTTCGCTTTGCCAGAACCATTTGCCCATCGTTTCGGGATTCCATGTGAACCCGCCTATAATCCGGCAGAGGATATAGAATTCCAGCTCGAATTGCGCGGTATCCCGGTGTTGCCCGTACAGCATGTCCCCGTCCTCGAGGTCACTTTCGGGCAATGCCATGAAATACCGGCGGGACTTGCTCTGGCTGCGCTCCGATGGTATCGAATGTTTATAGCGGCGGTACAGCTCCTCCACATCCGTGAAAAAATCCCCGCAGCCGTACTCCGGCAACCACGGAGCGCCATCATACCTGCCGTTCCGTATCATGTGTCTCCCGTTTACTTTTAAACTTCTGGACTGGAAATCAATCCGGAAATTTGCGCCGTTCTCTATGGCGGTGACGGTTTCTCGGTAAATATCTTCCATTTTCTCACCTGTTTACAATTAATGGCACTCAAACCCCTGGCGCGTATCTTTATAGTCCTGATAAATACAGTAGGACTTCGGTCCTGAACCAGGTAGTTGCCTGGCTCAGGACCAAGCTTGAATACTGTATCTTGAATTTGGGTCCCTCGTGCATATGCGGTCGCGCTACCTTCTGTTCAGGGGACTCATCCGGACGGCACATCCCTTTAAAAACCTGATACGGGCCGCGAGTACAGCTGGAACCTGTGTCATCTGTCGTGTTAGCAGGAGATAACACAGGCTCCAGCCGTGTGAATTGCGGCTCTGTTGAAATCCCGGCCTTGCCCCCTTTGCCCTGTGCTGTTCTTTTTGCGGTTCCCGGAATGCCGGCACGTTCCTTTACAGGTCCGATGTCTGCTGTGGCGGAAGCCGGAATGGCGCCGTCGTATAACGTTAGGGATACGACGGCGCGAGACGGGCTTATCGGGGACAGCAGGCTGAATCCATTCCCCCGAACCGCACGTTCCCGTGCTGGAAAAGACTGAAAGTTCTCATAATACCGGCACATGGCTTTATGCTTCCGATGTATCCCGCGTATGGGTCTTCTGCGGAGTCCGAAGGCGACGGTCAGCCGCCTTCAGACTCGGAAAGAAGACGTTGGTACGCGGGATGCCCAAACCTATTCCTTGAACTTTCCCGGTGTGCTCCGGTAACGGGTACGGGACAGACGGCACATGACTTTAATTTCCCGATACATTACAGGCGCAGCCAGAATCGAGATGGGATTAACCGGGTGTTAGACCGGTTAATCTCGATATGGATTCTGGTTATAAGCCTGTAACGTTGAATAGCCTGCCCGTCCACCCGTTCTGCCGTGTGCCCGGCGTAACTTATAGCGATGCCACCAGCGTGTTGTACACCGCCCGGCTGGTCAGAAGGGCGTTACGCATGCAGCCGACAGTCAGGTAACCCGGTATGTCCCGGTCTGTTTTATCGCGGTTGGCCTTCACGTTGCGTCCCCGTCCCCGGACGATGCAGCCATCCGGTTTGGTTCGGACATATCCCAGACCGCCGATCTTGCACCTGCCCGTCTGAACGGCTCTAAAGCAGTCCATCACGAACTTGTTCAGCTCGTTGAGGTCACTCTTCACATTACAGACCGGCAATACCTGTATCGCCCAGCTGAACTCGCCCTTGTACAGGTAACGGTTCACGGCGTCCACGGCTTTTGCCAGTGTCGTGTCCCGGCAGCGGATTGTCCGCCGCTCGATCTCGTGCTGGAAGGTCTTGATGCGTGATGACGAGAGCGAGACCATGCCGCCCTTGATACTGAATCCTAAGAACTTGAACCAGACATCGGCTGCCAGGTATTCCACTTTCTTGGGATTTAGCTTCATGGATTTATCTTCCAGGCGTTTTTGGAGTGTGTCCATCGCTTTTTCATAATCCTTGCCGATAAAAAGCATATCGTCGGAATACCGGACGTAGTAGCCGTTCATTTGTGACAGTTCCCTGTCTAGGTCGTAGAGCAGTACATCCGCCAGCCAGCTAGCCACAGCACAACCCTGTTTCAAGGATTGATACTTGCTTTGCAACCGGTTATCTTCATCGAAATAGAGGTCCGAGTGGTAATATTTCCTAAGTACGTCTATCAGGGCAGACTGGCCGTGTTTGGCCTCCACCTTGTCGAACGCCTCGTCGATGAACCGTATCGGAACACTGTCGAAGTATTTGGAAAGGTCGGACTTCCAGCCCAGACAGCCGCTATTGCCGGTTTCTGTCATCCGGTGGCTGACTTCCGTAACTACCTTGCCGCACCCTATACCGGTCTGGTAGGACTTGCACGAAGAGTGCAGCATCTCCGGCATCAACTCGAAGAGCAGGTCGTTGGCGATACCCAGTACTACGCGGTCCATCGGCTCGTTTACGTACACTGTGCGGAACTCACCGTTGTCCTTGGGTATCTGCGCCGTGTGGGGAGGGGAAATCTCGTACTTTCCCCGGCGCATGGCATAGGCCATCGCCATACGGGTATGCTCGTCGGTCAGCCGAATAAGTTGGTCTTTCCTAATGTCTTTCAGCACGCCTTTCTCAATGGCCTTCGTCCACCGGCCTATGTCGAAGAACATTTGCAATATCTTGTCTTCATTCATGGCACTCAAAACTTTTTTGGGAAAGGATAAAATTCAGTATGTCCATGCCGGATTCTACGTCACATTCCTGCTCGTACTCCTCGCCCGTGTAGTAACTGTAACCCATGATGAAGATTTTCCCGTCTTTCCGGAGCGACGCGTTCGTGATGACCAGTTCCACGGGGTCACGGTCCACAACATGGAGATAGGTCGAGGATTGTTCACCGTTGTCATCAAGGCTGCCGCCACACTCGGAAAGCAGCTTCACGGACAGGGCGTAACATTTTTCATTCAGGGCTTTCTCCGCCACGTGATGGTTGTTCATCTCTTCCGTAAGTGTTCGGATGCGGTCACCGCGTCTCTGCTCGGGAACCGGTTCGAAAGCGGTTTCGAACATCCAGACAGGCATCCATTTATGGAAGACGGCGGGTCCCAAGCGGCATATGTAAACTTCATCGTTCTCTTTCTCCGTCTCCGGGATATCCATTCCCGAGGCTCGTGCTGCCGCTACGCTCATGCGCTCGAAACCGCCGAGGCAGGAAGGTGCCGACTTCAAACGGTAGGGACGGATGTTTCCTACAGGGACACCCATTGACATAAGTAGCATCCCCTTAAAAGTGTCGGTAACGGGAGTGGTTTGCTGTTTGTTCATTCTTTTATTCATTTTCTGGTCTTTGTACATACATTATGATTTCTCACGCATCCTCCGCAAGGGCCACAAGCCGCTCTTCCGGCAGCAGGAACTCCTCGTCCGTGAAGTAATAGCAGATTTTCCGGTCCACGGCCTCCGCCTCGTCCGATATGGGTGCGCCGTCTTTGCCGACCAGCACGTCTTGCAGACCCGTTACAGAGACCAGGGTTTTGTATTCCCCGCCCGTTCCACGGAACAGCGTCAGTTCCCTGACAAAATATTCCCTGTCATTCCATGTGATAATCTCAAACATTTCCTCCACTTCCGGGAACAGCCGGCACAGGACCGGAAACAGTTTGCAGGCATCGCTCCGGAGCATCAGGAAGACACATTCCATCAGGCATAGTCCGGCATCTTTGAGCATGGGCAGCAATACGTCCGTGCCTGCTCCGTTTGCCTCTGCCACTATCAGGGCTTTCCAGTATCCTTCCTGGAATGAGTCCGTCCAAGGGATGAGTTCGGCTGCCCTGACGGAATAGGAAACCGCGATTTCTTCCGGATTGTCCTCGTCCGTGGAAATCAGTCCTATTTTCGTGTCATCTTCGACAGGCTCCTTTACCGGCAGGCAGACTTTCATTTTCCGGAACGTGTCCGTGTCCTCGTCCGCCCAGTTGACAAAGCCGCCGAATCTTATAAAATCATATCTGCTCATTTGTCATTATTGTTTATTGTTATTTACCTTACAATTCTTCCGGTTCTCCATCGTTGATACTCCGGTAGAAACGGTCTCCGTCCGCCCACTTCTTGGCGGTGATAGCCAGCTCGAAAGCTTCCTCTATGGAAAGGCCGTCGGCGGGAAGGGCATCAAGGAGTTCTCCCATGCATACGTCATTCTCGCGATACTCTTTCTGCACCTTTCCGAGTGTCATTCTGCCCTTGTCCGTCTTTTTACGCCACAAAAGCATCTGTTGTATCCAATTTTTCATGCGATTCTTTTATTAAAGGAAATCCTTGGCATAACTGCGGGCTTCATTGAAAGTGTTGAAGCCGATTCCACTCATGCAAGAGATTGCCCAGTATCTTAATTTCCTGCTTTCGGCACGGGCAAGATAGATTTGCCCGATACGAATCCCGTCTTTGAGAATGTCATGCCGCTTGTCTTTTGTAATCCGTACCATGTTCCGACATTCACTTGTCCATTTTCCAAAATCCGTAATCGGACCCGTCACCGAGATGAGCACCGAAATAGTACCCCTCCGGTGAGTAACTATCGAGCGTGTCGAACAGCGATTCCAGCAATCCCGCCGCGTCATCGCTGTTCCACCAGTCTGCTTCTTTGTCCTCCATGGCATGGGCGGGGATGGCATTCATCACCTGCACGTACTCCGGTGTGTCACGGATAACGTCCAAGAACGCCGGAATCAGGTCCTGCGTGCGCATCGTGCCGTGGGAGATACTCTCTCCCGGCACGGCATGGAGGCGGTTTTGTGTCCTCTCGTCTATGAACATGGCATTTAGATAAAGGGCAGACGGGTATCTTCCAGCATGGAGGCCAGCATTTGACACATCTCGTATGAAGCACGGTTGCGGTCGTCAATGCAGCGTGAATCACGCCCTGCCATAGCGGTAATGGAAGCCTTTACCGTTCTGAAGAATGTCTGTTCCAGTGTCTTGTGGAAATAAGGAAGAGCCTGGGCGAAACGTTCGGACTTGAATCCCAAATCGTTCATGGCGTATTCCAGCTGTTTGGCCGCCTTGTACTCGCGGCTGTTCTCCAGGCTTTCCGGAATATCACCGAACTGTGCGGTCCGGAGCTGGCGTTCCAGTTCGATGACGGCCACCGAAAGCAACAGCTTGATGGCTTCCGGGTTGCCGATACCGTGTTTCTGCCCGTCAGCGGTATGGAACTCGATCAGGTTTACACTGTTATTCTCTTGTAATTCTTTGTAGCATGCGAGGGTCTTGCTGAGCGCTTTTGCTTTCTCTTTATCCATAATTTTATCTGATTTGATTGTTATTGCACACAAGTACGTCCCCAACGATGAAGTCTTTCGACGCCGGGTGATGAGCACGGAATATCCTGCTCGCTTCAAGATTGAGGGACAGAGGGATAAATTTGCCTTCCTCGTTGACGACCATTGTCGTGTTCCCGTCCAGTTCCACCAGTTCGATGTAGCCGCCGACAATCGCCTGCATCTCCTCCAGCGTGAAGTCTGAGCCATTGGCTGGCTGCACGGGTTGGCGTGTTCCGTCCGTTTTGATGATTTCTGTCATAGTTGCTTTGAAATTTTAAGATTCATGACTCGCCAGTATATCCAAAATCTGTTGCAAAGGGAATTTTTCAGTCCAGAATCGCTCGTCGGTATGTTTGCCGTACGCCCGGTATCTGGCTTCCCCGTTTGCAAATACCGCCAAGATATGGCTGACCAGCACATTGTCCGGCGGAACCAACCTTTCCAGTTCCGTTTCGGTCAGTTCCACGAAGCACCAGTTATTGTCTTCCGGCAAGTCCTCGCTGCCCAGTATCCCGTCCTCGTCCGGCTGGTAAAAACCAACCGATATGTCATAAAAGTTCAAAGACTGGAAACTGATGTCATCCTTGAATGGCTTGACGGCTTCCAGCCTGCCGGACTGTGTCTGTCTCCACTCTTTTGACAGGTACACGATTGCAAAGTCGCAGCAATCCCATGCACTGTCAGTTCCTGCCTTGAGCAGGAGGTATGGGGTAGGTTCATTTGAGATTTTCATCGTATTTCCCTCCTTTTATGCCACGCGTGATACCGTTTCACGGTGCGTAGCTGGTTAATGATATGGCCAAAAAGCTTGCGTGAATAGATGCGGTAATGGAACACAGCCGAATACTCGCATACATTGCCGTGAAAGTCCACGTGGGAGCGGTCATCCGCAAAGTCGAACAAGTCGCCCTGGATTTCCAGCGTGTATTTGTTCTTCCGTAGCCAGTCAAAAAACTCGAAGATGTCCTTCTTTTGGGAGTAGAAAGTACAGTATTCGTAGCGGTTTCCGCGCAGGTTCCTCAGCAATGCCGCCATCTCGTTCCGTTCCCGGCGGTCGCCAAATTCGGATCCCGTCCGAGTGGCGAGGTTCTTCAGGAAATATATTTTACCTCCATACTCGAAATAGTACGGTATGTAGGTGACCGTCTTTTTGTACCAATTGACATATTTGACAAAGGAAGCCTTCTTGACGATGGCGGGATGCAGGTTTACTTTCTCCATGTGTTCCCGAATCTGGCGGTAGATTTCCACATTGGAAAGACGTACGGGACGTTCCGCCCGGAAATACCTGCCGTCCGACTCGAAACAGAGCGCGTACAGGTTTCGGTAATACGGTTCCCCGACAAAGAACCAGTCGCTCTGCATGCGGGCCGGAGGCAGGCATTCCAGCAGTTCGTAATAACGTTCCTCCGTAATTTCATGGAAGGGCTTGCAAAGTGCCCGGGTATAACGCTTCACAAGCAGTGTCATGCGTACCGGTGATACAGCGACCAGGTACGGGTTCTTCTCCCTTTCGCGCAGTGCTTCCAGCGTCTCGCCGCCGTAGTCGCTGTGCATGTCATCCGACATCGACGTGAGGCATGTCCCGTCGAAATAACGTGAATCGATGATGTATCTCATGGGCACTGGATTAAATGGTTATTTTCAACACCTGACCGGCGGCATATTCGGCATTGCGGGTGAGCTGGCGCTGCCATGCCTGGTTGCGTGGCGCCCACTTGAAAGCGTTACGCTTCAAGGTCGTACGCATATCGGTATCGGGTATTTTGTCGAAGAGGATTTGCAGGCGGTCTTCTTCGAAGTTGTAGACCACCTTGCCGCCATCGAACGGAATCTCACGATTTTCACGGCTTGCC